>JBGUUF010000176.1:0-2412 GCA_045133435.1 Acutalibacteraceae bacterium | reverse complement strand
CGTTCGGCTTCGCCTCACTTCTGAGGGCTTAGTGTGCCCCTCAGTCTCCCGCGATGGCGCTGCCCTCGACCCGGCAGGGAGCCAGCCTCCTGCACCCCACGCCGCATACGCGGCTAATTGACGCTTCGCGCTTTTCTTTTTTAAAATTGATTTCCGTGATGCGGCTGAGTTATTAACAATTGCCGGGGAAACGGTGAAAATGTTGAAAAGTCGGTGGCTTACGGCGGTTTTTCAACAAAAAGATCCGACATCGGGGGTGAGATTTTCCCCGATGCCGGATTTTTTATCATTTATCGACTTTTGAGTTTATTTGTTATTTGTCTTCTTCTTTATTATTTTCATCAACTTCGGGGATCTCTGAGCCGAGGATCTTCGGCACTTTCATACCCGTCATCTTGAATGTCTCACTGAGCGGAGGCACAGACTGCATCAAGCCGCTGATGAAATTGGCTGTGGAGGTCTTGCCGTTTGAACCGTTTCCGCTGTCCCAGACCGTGACCTTGTCGATCTTGATATCCTTGACCGCCTCTACCTGAGTCTTGATAAGCTCTTCCATCTTGTCGGCGAGAATGAGCTGCACAGCGTCCTCGGCACTGCCGCCGGCTGCTGCGACGATCTGAGCAAAACCCGAAGCCTGCTTGGTGAGGATCTCCTGCATACCGCGAGCCTGAGCTTCCATCTTGGCATAGATAGCGTCGGCTTCACCCTTTGCCTTGCGGCGGATCATCTCAGCCTCGGCTTCGGCTTCGATCTCAACGCGCTGCTTCTGGATCTCAGCCTTGACGATAACGTCGGCCTTCTGTGTGGCAAGCTCTCTTTCGGCACGGGATTCTTCTGCCTGCTTCTCGGCGATGTAGGATTCCTCCAAAGCCTTTGCCTTGGCGACGTTTTCGGCGGCAACAGCGCGTCTTGCAGCTTCAGCTTCGCGCTCACGGCGGGTAGCGTCGGACTGTGCGATAGCGGCCTTTGCTTCGTTTTCACCGTTGATAGCGGCTGCGTTGGCGGAAGATACGCTGATTCTCTCGTCCTTCTGAGCGTTGGCCTGACCGATAGAACCGTCTCTGTTCTTCTCGGCCACGCTGATCTTAGCGTCGTTGATAGCGCGAGCGGCGGCTTCCTTACCGAGAGCCTCGATGTAGCCCGATTCGTCGGTGATGTCGGTGACGTTTACGTTGATAAGGCGCAGACCGATCTTCTTGAGCTCGCCCTCAACGTTGCGGCTGACCGCCTCGAGGAACTTGTCGCGGTCGTTGTTTATCTCTTCGATCTCCATTGTGGCGACCACCAGACGGAGCTGACCGAAAATGATGTCCTTGGCAAGCTCCTGTATCTCATTGAGACGCAGACCAAGCAGACGCTCAGCGGCATTCTGCATTATGCCCGGCTCGGTGGAGATACCGACAGTGAATCTGGAGGGAACGTCGATACGGATGTTCTGGCGGGAGAGGGCGTTGGTTAGGTCCACGTTGATGGAGATAGGTGTGAGGTCGAGGTACTGGTAATCCTGAATTACAGGCCAGACGAACGCCGCACCGCCGTGGATACATTTAGACGAGACGCTCTCGCCATTTTTGTCGCTGCCTACCTTACCGTAGATGACCATGATCTTGTCGGACGGGCACTTGCGGTATCTCGACAGGACGACCGCAAACATGCTGAATACGAGCAGTACGATGACTGCAATGGTGATCAATACTTCTGATGGCATAATTCTTCATTACTCCTTTTATGTATGTTTTTTATATTTATCAAAGTCGAAATTCGGCTTTGATATTGGCTGAATTGAGATTAAAATATTCCAAACTGTAATATTCTGATTATAAATTACATTATTTATCATCCTCAATATTCTCGTTGTCGGTGTCATCTTCTTCGATGCCGTATTCATTTCGCATGTAGTTTTTACCTGCGAAACCGCCCTGCCACAGTCGGAAAACTGCATAGGACACAAGCGCGCATATGAAGATTATGACCGAAAATATTATATGCGCAGTATGCGAAGTCATCGCGACACCTCCGTAAAGACGTTGAACATTAAATATTACTTATATCTGAAAGATAACATTCGTATTTTGCCCGAAATTATCGGCAAAACCTCATGCCTTGAAATTCCAAATTGTAATTTATTATAGTTTTAAACAAGTTGTATTCAATCATCGTTGAAGCTGTACTCCAAATTATTTGCGGTGCAATATTTGTGCGCCGCAGAATTCCTCGGCACACTCAGCTCAGCCTTGCCGCAATATTTGAATACATCTGCGCCTATGCGCTCTGTACCGCTGCCGAATGACACAGATTTCAGTGAAGTACAGCCGCAGAAGGCTTGATCGCCCAACGCGGTGACTTTGTTCGGGATGGCGACGGATCTCAGCGAAGTACAGCCCATGAATGCCATGTCGCCGATAACGCTGA
>JBGUUF010000175.1:0-27020 GCA_045133435.1 Acutalibacteraceae bacterium | reverse complement strand
GTGTCTACCATCGCTGTAGTTGTACCTTTTTGAATTGGTTCTGGGATATATTTTTTGTTCTTCCTACAACGAAACTTATTTCTCAGCTTCCTGAGTCTGTACCATGCTCTCCGCATAAAGTTTGTGAAAATAGTCAGCTTGCGGTTTTTACAGCCAACCACTATCCCTTGCTCCTTTGGTCTGATCTTGGGATCCTCACGCCACTTATCCGGATCAAAATTGATATGCTTGTAGATTTTCTTGATTTCTTTCTTTGTTGCCCAGCGAGCCGTACCATGCTGACCGTGTCCTACTGTCTTGTCCTTGATGTTATTGAGATTGTATCGGTTGGAGAGTGACAACACCAGAAAAAAGAATAACAGCAAGCCTCCAACGGCCGCTATCATAATTCCTACGCCCTGCGGTAACATAGCTGTTCGCTCCTTCCGTCTTGATTCAGCCAATCCTGATTCCAATCCTTGTGTTGCGGTTTCAAGATATGGTTTTCGATACCCATTTGATTGAGCTTCTCTGTTATCCGATGATTAGCCTGCTGCCCCCAACAATCGTTGTCAAAGCACAAATAAACCTTTTTGATGTTCGGATTATCCTTGAGGCATTGAAAAAGCACCCTGTCCGAAACGGAGCAGGATGCCGCATAACTGTGGTCATACCAATTTTCTTTGTGCATGGAGATATACGAGAGCATATCAATGGGTGCCTCGAATAAGAATATCTTGTCTGATCTGCCGTGCCAATGAAAGCTGTATTCGGGTATGCTGCCCGACACGTTCCCCTTGAAAGAACTGGCTGATAGCGTTCCCCGCTTGTGGTAGTGCCGGGGCTTCCCTTGCGGATCGTAACCGACAAACACAGCATTGTGATATTCTTCATCCTCGAAAATCATCTTGTTGTGGATAAAGGTATTGAGGATATCTCGGTCGATACAGCGACTCAAAAGCAAGTAAGCGTAGGCTCTTCTCATATCCGAGTTTGGCTTGGGAGGTTCCAACACCTTCGGGTTTTCCTCGGCAGAAAAAGAATGAATGATTTGTCCGCAGCCCTGATTGAGCAGGAAAGCAACCGCTTCGGGATAATCTTTGTTGTAATATCTGCGGACAAAATCTATCGCGTCGCCGCCTTTCTGATCATACTGATTGAACCAGAGATTTCCTCTCACGGTCACTTTTTCAGACCCGTCCCGCCATTCAAATTCCGAACCCGACCGCTTAAGTTTTTCACCCTGGCTTCTAAGAAGCTGCACAAGATCAGTGTTCCTCGCACGTTCTCTTTGCTCTTTTGTAAAATAATTAAATACTGACATTACTTCTCCTATACATCTGACTTTTATTCAAGAGTTTGTCTGTCTATCTTTCTGTTGTAGTTATCTTACTTTGGGCTGTTATACCACTCCTATCACAGTGACAGGACGGTCCTGTCACTTTATGGGTATAAAAGCCCCTTGTTAGTAAAATATATTTTTAATGAAGTCCGAGACCGAATTTCTTGTCGTCAATTTTCTGACGGGTTTTTCGGTCTGTTTTTACTTTTCTGCGACGTCTGTTTTGCTCTATCTGATTCTGGATGATTCGACTCAGATGATGAAGCAGAGACATTGAACACATCGCAACGGACGCGCCTCTCCCCTTGCTGTGACTGTTCAATAGCTGCAAAGCGTAAGGATTGCCGTTCTTCGCTGATTCAATCAGATACTCATAGGCGAGTTCGACATTCTTCACTACGCCGTTGCCGTACAGATACAGCTTTCCGAGTTGATATTGTGCATAGGGATTACCTTCTTCCGCTGCCGCTTTAAGATAGAACACCGCCTTGTCAGTATCATGAAGTTCGTTCAGATAGATTTTCCCAAGCTGATAAGCGGCGTACTGATTGCCTGCATCGAAGGCTTTCTCAAAATGATACACGGCTCTGCCGATGTCTTGAGGCATATTTACCCCTTGATAGTACAGCTTGCCAAGACGGTATTCAGCATACTCGAAATTATCCGCTGAGAGTTCTTCAAGCAACTGCACAGCGATATCCGGATACCGGGGAATGTTTTCTCCCGATAGATATTCCTTAGCCAATAAGAACTTGGCAAATTGATTGCCGCTGTCCATTGCTTTCACCAGCCAATCAAAGCCTTGTGAGACATCTTTCGGGAGATTTTCACCGAGGAGCAGTTCTTTTCCGAGAATGTACATCGCTATATCGTTCCCGTTCTCAGCCGCTTCTGTCAAATATCTCAAAGCCAATTCGCTGTCATTGCCAATGACATCTCCTTGCAGATATAACTTACCCAACAGAAATTGAGCGTAGCTGTTGCCTGAACTTGCTGCTATTTCAAGATAATCAACCGCTTTGAGAGGATCATATCCGCTGTAGTCCTCTCTCAGATACAGCTTGCCGAGCTTTAATGCGGTGTTCGTGTTCATAAGTTCATCTGCTTCTACGGAGTCTGCAGCCTCCATATCCGCACCAAGCTCTTCAGGAACTACTTCCAAAAAAGAAACAGCTGAATCCGCCGCTGAGTCAAATTCCTCATCGAATAAGCTTTCTGACTCTATCCTTAACGCTTCCGCTATAACATGATTCTTGATCGGTTTGAACGTGTCGTTGTCTACCAATGGAATTCGTTTCGGGAGCGTATCCGTGTAGGTTCGCAACACCTTTTCTCTCTGCTCATACCAGATATCATAGAGCTTTGATATTCTCTCGTCTTTGGATAGTTCAATGATGATGTTGTCTACGATATCTTTGACCTCTGCTTTCAAGTAACCGTACTGCTTCTTACCGCTGACACGCGAGAGTTTATCAGATAGCTGACGGAGCAGTTTTTCAACCGTCGGATTATCATATTCTCCGCTGTTGATCTGACCAACGATCTCCCCTACTATAGATTTGCTGTCGGCTCTCAACTTATCTCTGCTCTCGGTTTGCTTGGCGTAAATAGATACCAAGTCTTGAGCGAATATTTCCCTTGCGAATGAGGAGCGGAGGTTTTCTATTCCTCTCTCCGTCAAATATCCCTCGTCAGGATCGGTTGAATACAAGATAAGATGAACGTGAGGATGATGGGCTTCATTATGAAACGCGGCATACCAACGAAGATTTTTTATACTAATCCTCATATTCTTCGCCATAGCAAACGCCTGACTCCGAAGCATATCTCTCCATCTTGCACCGTTGTTATAATCCAACCGTTCAGCGTCTTCTCTTCTCAAAGAAATAATCGCAGTCCAGATATTACCCTCATGCTTATTGAGTTCTTCCTGCACTTTTGTCAAGTGAACAGGGACACCCTTATCGGTAAACAACCCATGCCGACCAAATCTTTTAGCGCGTGGACGGGTAGCAATATATTTTGCGTAGCTCTCTCTTCCGGCTATCTCATAGCTATTATCCTCAACCGTGCGAGTGATAAACTCAGAAGCAGTCGCTACATTATGCTGTGCAAGATAATCATGATACTCCAAGCTGTCAGCAGAATCCGGGAAGTCTTTCAATAGTTTATTTATCAACTTCAGTTGTTTCACGGTAACCGGAGCAAACCTTTTGGAGTCATCTATCTTCTCTACACCCTCGCGCGTAGCAATATACTTCGCATATCCTCCGGCGCTTTGTTTCCTGTCAGGCTTGAGATATTTGAACTTCGTCACTATCCTCGCCACAGATTACAAGCCTTTCTGCCAATTATCTGCTTCATCAAAGGTAAAGATGCCGTTAGTCTTCTTGACTTCTTTGATACATTCACTGCGCAAACTATTAAGGACTTCTTTATCAACTCCCTGATTTGCCGCTACGACATTCATGGTGATAGCGAGCTCAACCGCTAACTTAAAAAGCAATTTGCTGAGTCTGTTTGTATTTTCTTTTAATAAAGAATCCATCGTTGACATAACGACGGTAGATAGATAAGGAATATTTGTATCGGAAGAAAGATAGCTGACATAGAATCTGATCGCATTTTCTATGAACTCACTCTTACTAAAGCAGTTATCTTTCTCGAAGTATTCATCTACAAGATCTAAAGCTGATTGATTGACGTACAACGCAAATCTAACCTTTTTATCGGGCTTATCCATGCTTAATTCACCTCAATTCTTCTTGACACACAGTTTTGAGTACAGATAAACGGCTTTAACATCGGAAAATCGGGTTTTATGACACACAAGCTGACACAAAAGCTGTTTTATGACACACACTTTTCCAAATCACTAAAGCCCCGAAAAATGGCTTTGCAGTCGGCATTGCCGGCTGCTGTGAACTGCGTGTGGTCGCGTCTGCGACACACACGCTTTCTCCTGCTTACTTTTCGACCGCCGTTTTATACCCCGATTTGCCGATGATTTACCTTTCGTTAAATTCTGCAAACAATCGCCCGCGTTGGCTTTCCTGCGTTCAGGCGGTTACTGTTCTTCCTGCGTTTTGAAAAGCCGACACAAGGCGAACACGGCGATCACAGGTGCATTGTACTGCCCTCGTCCTGACCTTCACCGAAACGACTTTGACTCTGGTTTTTATACCATTCGATATCAGCGTCGAAGGAATCATGACGTTGAGCTTCTCCGACACCTCCGTGTTCTGCTCTTTCAATAGCAGACTCCAAGAAATTCAAGTCAAAGTATTCTGATTCCTGCGCTCCGTTTTCCTTGAAGGTAAGAATGCCGGTTTCAAAATCATAGTCTACTGTACAGCTGATTCTCTTATCATTGTCTTGCGCATCGGACAGCACATCAAAGACTGGCTTATCTGTATAATCATAGGAATCGAATTTTTCTACAAGACAATCAAGAGTATATTCATCTTTCATATCTAACAGATGATGATAATAAAAACTCGCAGCGTCATAAAGCGAGTGTATTCCTTTTGCCACGAAATACACTTCTTCATCATCGTCATTGTGCATATGGATAAGCGCAAAGCAATTATCATACTGCCACTGACGGTTATGCTCTTCAAGGATTTCTTGGTCAACCTGTTCTTTCACTTCGGGCGGCACAAGCTCATCGTAGAGCTTTTCCATGTGATTGATCAACTCCATCCGCAGTTCCTCTTCCTCGTGATTGAAGCAATCAATAATAGCGTTGAGCTTATAGCTGTTGTAATCGAAATCAAAGTTTATTTCAAACATTCTCATTCACCTCGCTTTTATTTTCGCTCGGCTTAGAACGATTTGATTTTGGTCTGCTTGTTGACGGCGCAGATGATTTCATATCAAGAAACTCACGCACGTTTGCGGGAACATATTTTGTATAGAGCGCGTCGAGCGACTTTTCCATCTCTGATTTCAAATCGGTATCGCGCTGCTCCATATATAACTTGACAGCAGAAAGCTTTTCGCTGTCATAAGCAATACTGATATTTTCTTTCTTCATAGGCTACCTCTTATGATATATTCATGTTGCTTGTTTCATCGGATGATTTTTGCGTCATGCAAAACAACGATTCGATATTTGTTGCCGGATAATCGAAGCCGTCAAGCTGACAGTTGATGATTTGCGTGTTATCAACCTTACAGTTCTGCAACGTCGCACCTGTGAGAATAGAATCGCAGACAACAGAGTTAGAAATATCGCACCCGATAAAATCTGCTTGAATCAGGTTTGTCTTGTTTGCGAAGAAATCCTGCATATAGCAGTTATCGAATCTCGCTGACTCCATTTCGGCGTTTTCGAAATCTGTAGAGTGCATATCGCATTTTTCGAACAAAGCACCTTCACAATAACTGTTGGATAAATCCTTTCCAAACAGATTAATGTTATTCAGATAGCAGTTTTGAAAGTTAGCCTGTTCACCACCGGCATCGTTCAACCACAGGATATGCTTCGCGCACATCACGTCAACTTCCTGCTGACTAAGCTCTCTCATCTGATTATGCTGATACTGTGACTTAACATGGATAAATAAATCGCCGCAGTTTTCTTCTACACCGTCAAGCTCAGGGCGTTCTGTCATCATATTCTGAAACAGCTCGTGGTCAAGAAAGCCTTGATACTCTGAGTGGTAATAATCGTCCACATCGGAAAGGGAGAGAGTCGCCTCTCCCTCAGAATGTGTTTCCATCACCTCTCTGACGTAATGCTCCACCAGACTCTCCATATCCCTGTTTGAGTCATCAAGCGAAGGGTACTGTCCGAGTCTGCAGAGCTGCCGCGCGTTGGAAATATACGCCGAATATCTGGCGTAATCATATCCCTGCGGATCTACAAGGATTCCGTCATCACCTTCGCCGTCAAGAAACATAATGCACTGACGTGTATTACTGTTATCGTACTGAAGCTTATCCTTGTTGTCCGTTATGAAGCTGTAATCATCAAGCGGTCTGCTTTTCAGCATGATAAAATCATCATGACTAAGTTCGACGATGTGAGCGACATTGCAACGGCTCAAACCGTACTCGGTTGGTTTTCTGTTAAGGTGTACGTTTAGAATCATTCGTTTTCACTTCTTTACATAGCGAAACGCCGATAGTTTCCCATCGGCGTTATAGATTAATATTTTGATTTTGTTTGGTATCAGGTTTTGTTTCATAGCACCTGTCCAATTCTTCCTTTTCGGGTTCTGTTCTGTAAAACTCGGTGTCCTTGATACAGCTGTTCTCAATTGAGATACAACCGAAATCGCAGTTATCAAAGCGCGTTCCCTCAAAATCACTTTCAATGAAATCTGCTTGTGTAAACTTGCAGTCAATGAAAGCGGCGTTTTTCGCTTTGACTTCTTCGGCGGTTGTATTTGTGAAATCACATCTATTGATTTCTGACTGATTGAAGCTTGCGCCCATCAGCATTGCGTTCCCGAAGTCCGAGTTAGTAACGATACTGTCATCAAATATTGCTCCGGCGAAGTTTTTTCCTTTGAAATCAATCCCATCCATCTCACAGCCTCGGAAGTCTGCTTGTTCGCCGCCTGCGTCGTGCATCCAAAGGATGTGCTTAGCTTCCATGATGTCGACATCGTCCTGAAATAAACGGTAGTATTCGTCATCGCTGAGATAGTCCTTTGCTATCTTGACTGTGTACACACCGTCATAGTAATTGATATCGTCAAATTCAGGGCGGTCACGCAGCATATCAAGGAATAGATTTTGATTAAATTCTCGGAACTTAAACTCATCATACACTTCGTCCATATCAAGATTGTACTCTCCGTCCTCTTGATCGTCTAATGCTTTCTGAGTATAGAGTCCGACAATGCGCGTCATCTCTTCATCGTATTTATCAAGTGAGCTGTACTGCAGATGAGCAGGCATTCTTCTCGCGTCAGGAACGAACGCCGTGTACCGAGCATAGCCTGTATCACTTGGAATCACAATCAATCCGTATTTCTCATTATCGCAAGTGAATAGCATAGCCTGATCCACCTCGGCGTTTCGGTCGAGCATATGAAGATACGGCTTGATAAACTTCGATTCCTCTAACAGATTCGTCCGCAGATGATCAAAGTCCTCTTTGGATAATCCTACGCTGAATCTAATATCGCATTCATCAAAATCCACTCTGCTGCGCTTTGTTTCAAATTGTGCTTTATAAATCATTGGTTTTCACCTCCCTCTGTGTAACAACATACAATACCACATTTAAATTAATAATCCAGCTCTCTTCTTTATAATAATTCTTATTTGTGAAACTTCTTATATGCTGTTTCAGCGTTATCCGCTCTGCGTCCATCCTCAAACGAATAATCACCGCATCGTTCATATACCCTTTCAAATGCTATCGCCGCTTTGCGCGTGTCCGCTTTCAGAAACTCGCTGTAGGTGATCCCGTTATAGTTACCGCCGTAAGAAGCAAAAGCAGATTCGATTGTCTGATGCAGATATTCGCATTGTTCCTTAATGGTCGCACCTTTGAAGTTTGATGGAGTATATCTCAAACACCACTGGCATAATCCATAATACTCGTCGCCGTTAAAGTGACCGACAACATCCCAATCAAGGTTCAGCGTATCGCCGCCGCATTCTCGCATCATATTTCCTATGATCCCTGCGGCTACGCTGTCTGAATAGCCATAGCTTTTCAAATAATTCCACACTTGAGTTGCTGCGTCACCAGACGCGGCTATTTCGGGCTGCTTGAATTTACCGTAGCCCAAGATTTCCTTGTTTCCTACTCTATACTGATTCTCACAAACCTTATCTCCGCTGTTGCCCTCAATGGTATAAACAATACCGTTCTCAACTTTTTCGACAATGCCTGTGTGATCACCTTTGCCGTCCAAGCCATCATATGCCCAATCAAAAAAAATAATATATCCGGGACTCGGTGTTGCGGAACCAGGCAGCCATTGATTCTTCTGCTTGAACCAATTCGCGCCGTCATCGACTACAGAGTATTTGGGTACTAATCCCGAATTGATATATCCGCACTGATCAGCACACCAAGACACGAAGATACAACACCAATCAACTCTTGACGGAAATCCATACCATTTCCAATACTTTTCACCGCCGACATTTCCTATTTCTTTTTGGGCTATCCTTACGATATCACCACTGCCTGATGAAGTATTGATGTATGACATTAGCTTTTCAAAATCCTCAACCTCAATCGTAGTGCTGAAGGTTCTGTTGACGTTACTGATGAGCGTTTGAGTTTTCTGATTCTTCTTGAAGCAGCCGACAAGCTTAGAGACAAAATCCTTATCTGATACCTTATCCTGCAAAAATAAAACAGTAATAACTCTTGCCTGCAAGATCTGATCGTCTGTATACTTCTTTTTCTTCATCTCACTTTCAACTTTTTTGAGTAATTCTTCAGCTTTGGATATTTTTGCTCTTTCTTCAGCCGTTAACTGTGATTCTATCTTTTGCGAGAGTCCGGCTGTGTCTATGCTGATATTTCCTGTAAAAAACGAGACTATCGCTATAACCGGCATCAGAATCACAAGCAAAATAATAAGAATAACGGTCAATGCTTTTTTCAGAGCGTTCTTGTTTGTGAGTATCGCCACAGCTATTTTCTTTAGTGCGGCGCCTATCGTTGCGCTGATAATTATTCCTCCTAACAGAAAACACCAACCGACTCAGCCAGTCGATTGGTGCTTCATTTTTATTTATGTATTATTTTTTCTCCTGTTAGCGGAACCTTGATTTGACCATAACGGTGCCCCAACTATGTATTTATGGAACGCTTTCCAAATCCATTTATTCTACGTCCTCATATGTTAACTTTCCTGTTTTCTTATAGCGAAGCCCTTCTTCCGAATTGTAGATTTCTTCACCGATTGAATAATCAGTGTGATAGAAATCTGTAGGCGTCATTTCAAGGGCTTCAATAACACGACAGGCTATTTCAAAAGATGCCCGTCTTATTTTCCTTTTACCGCTTTCAAACTGCTGATAACTTTGAATCGGGATTTGAGCTCTGTCAGCAACCGCCTGCTGTGTCAAACCGAGAATAACACGGCGTTCGCGCAAAGCGCTTTCCGGCTTTATATGTACCGTACAAAAACCATCTAAACTAATATTCTCCATTACGCTCACCTCAAATAGAATTGCAGGCATTTGCCTGTATCGTTATTATACAGGCAGTTGAGTGTAATGTCAATAGTTATTTATCCGGTTCCGTTTTCCTCGGTCTGCTATAATACTCTGCGCCTCTGGTATAGCCATAGCTTTTTGTCTTTTTTATACCGCCGTTAACAATATATTCTTCTTGCTTTCTTGATCTCAACAGATTAAGCGCATCTTCTCTTGCACGTTCATCCGCTTCACGGGCAGCTATTATAAGAAGCTTTTCATAGTTTGATAAAGTGTCTAGTGTAATCTTATTGCTCATCGTAACCCTCCTTTGGCATTTCTCTTAACATTGAGTTTCTTGAAAAACAATGCAGCACTACATCATGGTCAGGCATAATGAAGTTGAGAACAAATCCCTTCTTCGAATCATAGTCACGTGATAGTTCGGCTCCATCTAAACTGAAAGAATAGTCCGTGTCGGTAGCGATCATCCAGTAATAGAGAGTTACCTTTTCCCCTGCGCGGTATTCGTCCTTTGCGTTCTTATATGCGTATTTTTCGCCGCAGTAATCTACCTTGTATTTCTTTGCAAATATACTCATGATGATTCCTCTTATCTAATTGTGTTGCTATCAGGCTTTTCTTACAGCAGTCTGTCCCAGCCTTCAAGAATAACCTGATGACCGTCTACATATTTATTGCGGAACACCTCTGCCTTTGCTCTGTTAGCGATAATCTCTTTGGGATACTTTTTGTTTATCTCGTTAAACTCGCTTTCACTGATTTCGCTTGTTGTGATATAATCGCTGTTTCTGTCAGGATAGCCATGCCAAGCAAAATACTGACGTTTTCCGTCAATAGTTCTGAACCCGCAACCGAACCTTACCTGATTTGAAATCACGCGAAAGAAATAGTCTTTGTTTTTGTCTGCCATCTTCCACCCCTATGTTACATAGAATCCGCGTCAAGTTTGCGCAGCTTCTTTCTGTCATAAACCTTTTTGCTCTTGACAACTCTGGTGGTCGGCTTCAAGCCGTTCCAATCCCTACGGCGTCGAGCATGGTATTTCTTCTGTTCTTTTTTGCTTTGCTTATTGAGTGGTATCAATTTCATGCTCGTTACCTCAATGTCCAGTTAATCCTATTAATTTGAATTTATCTTGCCACAACAATTGTCAGCATAACAAGTTCATCGTCACCGGTATTGATTATTGTGTGCTGTGAACCTTTGGGGCAAATATGCATAACGCCTTTTTTCAGTTCTTCCTCAACGCCGTTACAAATCGCTTTCCCCGTACCGCTGATGATATAGTTTAGGTCATCGCCGGTGTTCTGTGTGTGTAAACCGATACTGCCGCCTGATAGTATTCTTGTGGGAATGATACGATAGTTTTCATCGTTGTACATCTTCACAGTCATCATACCCGCGCCGTCATTCATACACGGAATTGTCATTTCCTGAAACTCATTAAAATCTATTTTCATAACTACCTCTTTAACTTCCAATTTATCTGTCTTTATGATAACAGAAAAGCAACCGCTTGTCCACTAACCTCCGCAAGAAAATGCGGAGGTTTTCTTGGACAAATCTTCTGTTATCTGCCGCCTGCTTTACCAAACAATGCTGACTTGTATTTCGGGGCGATGACCTGAAGCAGATATCGCTCGTTACCGCAGCGATACAGGCAAGTACCCTGTGAGCTGAATCGAATCAGCTGATACTCATTCGGCTCAACCATGAGTGCCTCTTCATAGTCTTTGGCGTTGATGTTGCCGGGATAGAAAAGGAAGTGGTGAGTCGGAATGGAGAACAAGGGCTTTGTGAATTCCTTGATGTCGGGAAGCAGGAAGTCCTCGATATTCTGTGAAGCGAGGATAACGGAGCTTTCCTTCTTACGCACACGCTTCATAGCGTTTCGGATATACTCGATAGCAGTCCGGTTACTCAGAAAGAGATACAACTCGTCAATGGAAGCAACTGTGTTGCCGATGCCGAGGAGCTTGTTGCTCATATACGACAGAATATTGAAAAGCATCGCATCCTTGAGTCGGCGGTTCGTATCGAGCAAGCCCTTCACGCCGAAGCACAGGAAGGTATCATCGGTGATGTTGGTGTGTCCGTTGAAATATTTTGATTCCGCACCGATACACATAGAGTGCAGTCCGAGGCATACCTCCTGCAAGGTCTGTTCGGTATAGATGTGCTTGCGCTTGGAATCGAAGGTCTTGAACTCTTCCTCGCAGATCTCATAGAGGTCTTTCATGATCGGAAAATCCGACGGTTTCTTTTGACTGTAGTCGGTCGCGTCCGTGATGCCGAATCTGGCGTATAGCTTCATCAACAGAATTTCGATGGTGTCGAGCTGCTGATCCGTGAAATCCTTGTAGGCACGGAAGAAGTCCTTGAGAAAAGCAATGTGCTGAGAGAGTCTTGTCACTCGCTTGAATGCGTTTGGCGTGTTCTCATCGTTTTCCTCATCGCTGCTCTCTCCCCAATCCTTCGGTTCGAGCGGATTGATTTTGTACTGACCGTTCATAAAATCGATATAACAGCCGCCGAGAGCTTTTGTTAAGTCCTCGTACTCCGCTTCGGGATCGAGGCAGATCAAGGCTTTACCACTTTCACGGATGTTGGTGAGAAGCAGTTTCAAAAGGAAGGATTTTCCCTGTCCGGAATTGCCGAGAATGAGGACGTTTGAATTCGTCTTGTCCTCTGTTCTGCGGTCAAAGTCTACAAGGATATTCGTTCCATATTTATCGCGTCCGATATAGAAACCGTTGGGATCCGTCTTGCCTGAGAAGTTGAACGGGTACATATTTGCCACCGAGCTTGCAGGCAGAACACGCTCATAGAGCGAGCCGAACATATTCGTGCCGAGAGGATTTACAGAGAGAAATCCTTCCTTCTGACGAAGGGTAAGCTTGTCGACCTTGATTTTGGAGCGTGCCAGCTCCATATCAATTTCGGTTTGCAGTTCTCTGAGTTTTTTCTTGGATTTGGCTTTCAGTTCCATGAATACGGAACAGTGGAGCAGAATCTCCTTTGAGCGCTGCATATTGGTAATCAGCGAAGTAACGTCCTGCAAATTGCCCTGTGCCTCGATGGTGTCGGACACGTTGTTGCCTGTGGTTTTCAGCTTATTCTTCCTCTCCGCGTTCTGCAGGATCTTCCTCTGCTCAAACGGCTCAACAAGACGGTTGAAGATTCTGAGCGTTACGCCGTTGCGGTCTGCAAGCTGAGATAATATCGCCTGTTCCTCTGTGGTCGGCGCGTACTCATGGATTACCCAGGCAGATCGATAACTGTCGCCTATGATATAGTAGTTTGCCTTGAAGCTGATTGTCGGAGGCAGGATCATATCAAAGAAATCTTTGGTGTAAATCTGCTCCTTCTCATCAGGCGTTAATTCTTTAGGTTTTCTTTTGAATAAAAACATTTTTCCTCCTGTCACGTCATTTGCAACGGGAGGACTTTGGGGTAGCGGTCATCCGCATTGCAAATGACTGATAATTAGATAGAGATGTTATCCCTTAACGGCAAGTACCACGATCCTGTCATCCTTCGCGCTGCCGCAGCAAGTGGAAAGCGTAAGGATCTGCTGACCGTGCTTCGGGGTAATTCCGGTGCTGTACAGAGAATGCTTCAAAGCGTAATCGATCTTGGTGTCATACTTTCTCTCTGTTTCGGCGTTAAGAAAGTTGTACCAATAATCGGTTGACTTCACTCTCATAACGGAGAACACTCTGTAAGCGGCAGCACCTTCCTTTGTTTCAAGTACTACGCTGGGATGCGCGTTTCTGTAGCTTTCATATTGGTAATTACACAGGTCGGCAAACATCGTGCCGCCGTTCATGTGGTGTCCGTAGATGATGAGGTTGTCATCGCCTGCGGAACATCTCGCGTCAAGAAAGGGTGTACCGCTATAGCTGAAATTGCCGTAGAAATCCTTATACAAATACTTTTCGGGATCAGAGGGAGTGTGCATAACAGGATAGCTGATGTTTGTACCGTCAATAGATACCCAACCAAAGCAGTCGTCATTCATATTAATGAGCTCTGCGATAGAATGGGGCTGATAGTATTCCGTCTGTTCGTATTCCACAGCCATATTCTGCGGTTCGGCGTCCGCGTTCTTTTCCTCGTTCCTGCTTCCGTCATCACTGCAGATAATTGGGTTCGGAAGTCTGACGCGCGGTTTTGTGACTGTTTCCTCGATTTGTGAGAAGGTGTCGTCAGCCTGCTGTTCGGTACTTGCCTTGTGCGCAAGGGAATAAATGCAGGCAAAGATAACAATGCCGAACGCAAGGATCACTGCGATCGTGCCCCAAATACTCTTCCAATTTCTAACTTTCTTCCTCTGCATAGTTTAATCATCCTTTCCTGATTTAAGATATTGGATCCCGTCGTAGTCGGGAATGCTTTCGCCGTTGAGACTCGCGTCGTAATAAATTGCGAGAAAGCGTTTAATATCATCCTTGCCCAATCTCTTAATATCGAAGTTCTGTTCGCTGATAATCTTCTCTACCCTGTTCGCAATCGTCAGCGTTTGATCATCGGACGAGTTTTTACAGCGAACGATAAAGAGAAACTGTCTGGCTGTTGAGCCTTCAACATTGAGATTGTCGAGGAATTCAAAATCCTTCTTGAGAAGCTCTCTGACTCCCTGATGCGGCTCGTTATCGATCCGTTTTAACAGATAGCTTTTGTTGGTATCAAAACATTCTGCGGCGTCGGTGCAGTTGACTTCGATATCCGGCACGGCAGAAAGCACCATCATCAGATGATTGATCTTGATTTCGATGTTCTCGTATGAGAGAACCGAGATGTTGGTCGGTACTACACTGAAAAAAACAAAGGTATTCTTGCCGACCTTCAAGCCGTGCTTGGTAAAGGATTTGATGCCGAGGAGAACCTGCACGGACATTCCTTTTCTCTTTTTCTTATTCAGGCTCTTCAGCTTTTTACGTTCAGCTTTCAGAGCCTTCTTTTCCTCTTTCGTCATTTATCGTTTCCCTTCTTTCCAGATGAATTTCTGTTGTGTGAGCATAAAGTATTTCGCTGCATACCTGATGAAATCCAAAACGGTCGTGTCTGAAAAGCGAATCGACAGAAATGCAAAAGCCAATGTCAGCGCCAGAGGGACAACGATTCCGGTCTGCGAAAGAATAAGGATCGAGAGCAGCAGGGCTACACACATAATGGCAAAATCACGCAGCGACCACAGCCAGAGGTTGGCTGTGGCACGGAGATTCTGCGGATATAAATAGGTTTTCATTTATTACCTCCAAACAAAACACTACGAAGCTGCGCGGGCAACGGAACGTGTCAGATTTACCGCCGTTGTAGTTGCGTGTACGACAGACATCATATTCACCTTTACGCTTGAATCCAGACCAAACTGCTCCGCGATCCTCGGAACTTCGTTTGCCGAAAGCATAACACCGAGACCGAGCAGCATGTTATCAGGGAATATCATCAAGCCCAAATACAACAGCGTCGTTTGCATAAATGCCGTCAGGCAGATAGCTATCACCTGTTTCATCCATTGATTGAATCCGTCCTGATAACCTCTCGGCAGACTGAACATATACAGTGAACCGACCGCCATCTGAATCAGCAGGATGCCTCCGCGCTTGATGTTGGCGAAGAAAATCTTTACTACACAATAAGCAAAAGCAATCATCGCAAGAATATTGAACAGACTCAACGACACACTGCCGGAAAGCGCAAACGCGCCTTTCCATAGCTCCGTTGATTCTTCCGCTAATCCGAGCGATTTTCCGCTTGCGTTGAGCAGCGACAGATCCTTTGCGAGTGAATTTTGCAATGAGATACAGAACTTATACAACTCAACAGGCACTATGCCGATCAACGAACAGGCGAAGAAACCTTTGAGAATATTGATAGCGGTTGTCTTGATAGAAGCTCTGCCATTCTGATACTCAACCGCAACGTCAAACACGGCGACTACCGTTCCTGCGGCAAACAACGCCCAACCAAACATTGTAAACAAGCTGATGGTGGATTTGACAACGTCGAGATCAAAGATTTCCGCGCCCATGTTGCCCATCTGCGTAAAGAAATCGGCAACCGCATTGTAAATCTGCTGATATATCCACTCCAACAATATATCAAAGATGGCGCTTGATATCTGCTGTCCTAACGATCCGAATGCGTTTCCTAATAAATCACCTAACCAATCAAACATTTAAAAACCACCCCTTAACCGAGGACAGTCCAAATGTACATTGGCGCGGTTAATGCGAACACAAGGCAGCCGAAGAGTATTGCTGGCGCAGCAAATTCAAACTGACCATGCTTTCTGTAGTCCATATACGCCGTTGCCAGCTTAACGAAAAACAGAACAGCGAGGATCATATCGATTACGGGAAACACGACATTGTTTACCACGTTCTTGATCTGAGTCTGAGCCGAGGTCCATGTGCTCTGGATAGCAGATGAGACATCTCCCGCCGCAAAAACCGTTAAAGAGGACATGGCGACGATCACAAGGGCAAACAATACGCCTGCCACCGCGCTCACGATCCTCTTATTTTTTCTTTTTGCCGTATTTTTTGGCATACTTTTTACCTCCGATTTCTAAATCTTTTTCTGTAATATATCTGATGTCGAGCTTTAAGTGCTCGGCAAAAGCGATCTCCTTCTTCATGCCCTCCGTGATCTTGTCACCGAACACCCATAAAGCGTCGGCACGAAACAGCAGTGAGGTTCCTGCTGTCATTCCGAGAGCGCGTTCCTCATCAACCGAATCGTCTAAAATCTCCGCATAGAAATGCGGTATGACCGGAGCCATACCGCACTCTAAAACGAATTTTCCGTATTGCTTTACTTTTTCGAGGTTTTCGGTGATGTTACCGCGCAAGGGCGAGCAGACATACACGTTTCTCATCAGTCATCGTCATCCTCATCTCTCTTTTTGAACTTGATGATAAGGAAAGCAATGAGACCGCCGACAGCGACCGCGCCGATACCGATCAGTACGCCCATATTGGAGTCATCGCCGGTCTGGGGTGTGTCGGGAGTGGGCTGTTTCTCGTTGGTCATTTCAGCCTTAACGATCTGTCCGTCCTCTTTGATTTCAAAGGAATAAGGCTTGGAATCAAGGATATAACCGTCGGGAGCGTCAAATTCCTCATAGGTGTACTTGCCGTAACGGAGCTTGAACTTTGCTACGCCGTTTTCATCGGTATAACCCTCAGCGACGATATTGCCGTTTTCATCCTTGATGCGGAATCCGGCATTCGGGAGAAGCTTTCCGGTTGCAACATCTCTCTTGGTGATTTCAAGCTCGCCGTAAATAGGCTTATTGATAAAGCCTACGCCTGCTTTGTTCTCAACATTGATAACGTCGCCATCCTCGCTAATCTCAAAATAGTGATAGTTATCGTCCTTTACGAAACCTTCGGGCGCTTTTGCCTCATACATGAAGTAACCGCCTTTTACAAGATCGCCGAGGGAGTAATTGCCCTTGTCTTTATCGGATTCGGTCATTGTGTCAATTAGAACATCAACGTCCTTATTGAATTTTCCGTCGCCGTCAACATCTGCGTAAATCTCAAACACAGCGCCGGACAGCTTGTTTTCAGGATATTCCTCATCTACCTTTGTGGTTGTTACCGTACCACGCTTGAGCTTGTTCTCGATCTCCTTGCCCTCGTTGATATGGACTTCCTCCACATCGAGATCCTCGGAATAGGCAAACTCAAACTCATATTTGGTATCATCAAGCACATAGTGGTCATCGGTTGAATATTCCTGAACATAGTACTTGCCGAAAGGAAGCTCTGTTTCAAACTTAACATTGCCCTCTTCATCACAGTACACGATTTCAATTAAACCGTCCTTCGGAATGAACTTGCCATCCTCGGCTGTGATATCCTCGTTGGCGTAGATAGCGAAGGCTACCTTTGTGAGCTGAACCTCAGTACCGAGATTCAGCTTCTCATATCTTTCAATAATCTTCTTGAGAGACACTTCTGCTTTTTCTCTCTGATTGTGAACAGTCAGGTCGGTATTGGTTACCTCAACGGTTTCTCCCGCGTAGCTGAGTGTTACGGGATATGCCTCCGCGTTTCTGATATATCCGTAGGGACTCTTGGTCTCACGAATCAGATATTTACCAAGATAGAGCTGCTTGGATACAGCTTTGCCCTTCTTGGAGGTGGTGATGGTATCTACCACTTCACCCTTCTTGTAATGAACTACACCATCGGGAGTTGTGATGTCCTCGGCTGCAGTGATTTCAAATTCCGCACCTTTGAGATAACCTTCCTCGAATACGGGAATATATCTGGTGATCTCTTCGGGTTCGGTTACTTCCTCAGTAGGAGCCGTTGTTTTCTCATCAAATATCTCTTTTGTGGGTTCGGTAGGCTTCTGAGGTTTAGTGGGCTCCTGCGAAGCAGAAGACTCGGAAGGATCACCATAAGGCGCTGTAGGTTCAGCAGGCTTTGAAGGTTCGGTGGGCTCTGTTTCCTTTGCGTCATTCGGAACGGTAGTTTCGGGTTCCGTTTCCTCTGTAGGAGCAGTCACGGTTTCCTCGGTTACAGTCTTGAAGATGTCGCCGAGCTTAAAGATGGTGATCGTTCCCTTTTCAGCCTTGTTATACTGTTCAAGAGTCACAACTGTCTTTGTACCGTCAACATTGAAATCAATGGGCTTACCGTCAAGGACATAACCTATTCCTGCTTTCACCTCGATAAGCTGATACTTGCCGTAGGTCAGCTGAATCGGGAGCTTGATGGTACCTGTCTTATCGGTATAGAAGGTATCCTTGCCGTCAGCCTTTACAAGAGTTCCGTCAGCTTTCTTGATTTGGAAGCCGAATCCGGCGAGAGGAATGATTTTCTTGCTCTCCATATCCTTCTTCTGAATGACGATCTCGGAGCGCTTGAGAACATTCTTGAAGCTGACTTTTGCAGTCTTGCCGTACTCAACGGTTACGATCTGGGACTGCTGATTGACATATCTGTCGGGCGTTTTCTCGGTAATGGTGTACTTTCCGGGGAGAAGATTCGGGATGTTGATTTTGCCGTCCTTGTCGGTCTTTACTGTCTTATTGAAATTGTTACCCGTTACGGTAAACTCAATATCCGCTACAACGCCATCCTCGGATGTCTTGATGATGTCGAGAGCGCCTCTGTCGATAGTGTTGTGGAACTTGACAGTCGCTGTTTTGCCATACTCGACCTTAACGGTCTGAGGAGCCTGCTTCTCATACTTCTCCGAGGGAGCCTCTGTTACTGTATAGGAACCGGGAAGAAGATTTGTCAGGCTGATTTTACCGTTCTTATCCGTCTTTGCGGTCTGATTATAGTTTGTGCCTTTTACGGTAAACTGAATGTCGGCAACTACACCGTCCTCGGAAGTCTTGACGATATCAAGGTTACCTCTATTGATGGAGTTATTAAACTTGACTGTCGCTGTTTTGCCGTTCTCAACCTTAACGGTCTGAGCGGGCTGCTTGACATACTTATCTGAAGGAGTTTCCGTTACCGTATAGGTGCCAGGGACGAGTCCCGCGAGAATCAATTCGCCGTTCTTGTCGGTCTTAGCGGTTTTGTTGTAGTTGCTGCCCTTTACCGTGAATTCAATTCCCGAAACATTGCCGTCCTCTGCGGTCTTGACGATTTTCAGATGTCCGGCACTGGTTTTCAGCTTGAAGATCGAAGGCACGGGATCGGGAGCAGCAAGACCCGTGATAACATCCTGCTTGGAGGAATCACCATGAGCTACAAGCACAGAGTTGCTCGAAACTGTCGGGACAGTCTTGTTGATAGCAAGCGTTTTTTCCTCTGTAATAGGAGAATTAGTGGCAAGCGTCATTTTGTTGCCTGAAATGCTGACAGCGATATTGCCGCTTGTCTTGTAATTGAACTGGGAAAGGACTCCGTTATTATCGGTCAGTGTTATCTGATACTTGCCGTCCTTATACTCCATCGTGTGAGTAGGAGCCTTTGAAGCCAATACCGCAGCAAAAGAAGGTACGGTACTGTGAGCCGCCATTGACTTTGAGATAGAATTGTAAACAGACTTAACGCCGGGATTCTTATCGCCTGCGCACATACCGTCGATATACTTGGTGTTTGTACACTTGAAGCCTTCGCTTGTGTTACGGCATCCGGTCATAAGTTCCCATACAATAAGCTGAGTAGCAATCCACTTCTGACCCTCGGTTCCCGAAAGGTTCTTACCGCTGCCGGGCTTACCATAGAGAAGCGCAATATTGATCGCCTTTCTCTTGGCCGCAGAAACGCCGTCCCAAACAGAAGATTTTCCTTCTGTCAGCTGATTGCCCGAAAACAGGCTGTAGCCGGGTTCAATGCAGTAGGCGTCTTTGCCGTCCGCGTAGATTCTGCAGAGCTCTTCACCGGGTGTTCCTACGGTAACGCTGCCGTTGGTAACAGTCTTGGCGAAAGTAATGATGTTGCCTGCCGTGTCATAACAATAATCAAAGGTGATGGTTGTCTTATCTCCTGTCTGCGCTCCTACGGGAAGGGCGAAAAACACGGAGAGGATTGTTACCGCCGCAAGGATAAGCGCCGATACTCTTCTGAAATTTTTTCTTGAAACAATTTTGTCCATGTGCAATTCCTTTCTTCAAAAATAGAATAGGCAGAGGTATTTCCTCTGCCGCATTGAAATAGTGTGTTGATTTACCCGATAGGGCTGCAGTAAATCATAACCTCATCGCCTGCCTTTCTTCATATGGTTTTCCGTACATATATCTCAACTTACAGCTTCATTCCCCTGTTTGTTTCGAGGGATTCATCGCTGTTAAGATTTGCAAACTTCTCTTCCAATCCTGTCAGGATCTGTTCTGTCCTCTCATCTGTATAGCCACACAAAGCTTTGCCTACGAGTTCTTCGAGAACGTCGGATTCATCATCGGTTAAAATTAGCGTTTTCATAACCGCATGCCCATCCCTTCGTCGTCATCCTCATCAAAGTCATCATAGTCCTCGCTCTCGGAGCCGTCGGTGATGTTGACGTATTCTCCAATGATTCCAAGTGCCTCGGAGTAGCTGCCGGATTTTGTTACTCGGTCGCACATCTCATGAGCCTCGTCCCTCATGCCGTTTTGCTTGAGCGTTCTGGATGCGATTCCCATGAGATTAAAGATGTTGCCGTCTGCGCCAATCAATGGACAGTCGGGTTTTACTCTCTCCTTTTCCTCGGTTTTGAAACCGCCGAGATTGTTGTCAACATAATCGGAGAGCCATGTGCCGCCGAAATCGTTATGGGTAGCAAGCCGCCACATGGCAAGCTTTCCTGTGTGGACATGGACGCTGTCATCAAACGGGAACAGGATGTTGGTGTGACCTTCATGTTCAAATACGCTTACATCGGTAAACTTTGTGTTATCAAGGAGTATTCCTGCTTCAGTCAACATCTGATTTATGCCGTCTACCCATTCCTGCGGATCTCCGCCGCAGCCTTGAAGGATCAATCCCTCTTTGCCGTTCATTTTCCGAAGATCAACTGCCTGTATATTCTGAATCATATTTTCATTCCTCCTGTCTGTATGGGTTCATCATCTATATTTTCATCATCGGGGAAATCTGTATTTGCGAATTCTTCCGCTGTCATCATTTCTCCGAGAAAATTCGGCTCGGTATCGTAATCGAGCTCGATATAGCCATCTGTACCGAGATCAAGCGGCTCTTTCACGATAAATGAGCCTGCGTGATCAATGTGTACGTTCTTCTCTATTGAGCCGTAGTAATAATCTTCTGAACCGGTCGCCTCTCTGAAATCATAACAGTACATCCCTTCGGGAACTTCGCTGTCGTATATACGACTGTCGCTGAACAATGCTTTTTGTCCGCACACCTCCATCAGTTCATAGCATTCCGCTTCTACTTCCTGCGTTGGAAACGCAACATTCTCATAAAGTGATCTGCCGTAAGCAGATACAATACCGTAATTGGTGACCTTCGCGCCGAGTGTTTTAAGCAGTTTTTCTGCGTCATCGTGGGAGGATACTTCTTCAAGCCACTTGGTATCGAAATCCGTCGGAGCGTGATAGGCGAGAAATCGCTTGAAAAACTCATCGGCGTTTTCATCCTGATAACATAGTTCATACCTGTTCAGCGCGCCGAACACGTCTTTCATTTCTTCGAGGGAGCCGATATTCTCCGCTTCAATGATAGATTTGAACAGGATTCGGTTGTCATATGACTGCATGAGATATTCGTTGGCTATGATATTCAGCGCTTCAATCTTCTCCATAGAGTCAAAGACATCCTCATCGATCTGAGGAATACCGCTTTGAAAGTCATAGTAAACGCAGTCCTCAATACTGTCCGCACCAAGCTCTTCGGCAAACTCGTGGAGCTCATCAATACCTATCGGCAGTTCAAGCCACCTTGCGCTGTCCATCACCTCGCTCGGATCCTCTACGGGAGTCTTAGATACAAGGAGCCTGAATACAGCGTTTTCAAATTCTTCTGTCTGCGGAATATTTACTCCGTCATAAACTTCGGGGTACCCGTACTCACCAACGGCGACATAACAGCCGTCGATAAAGAAGCCGTCATCTTTCTCCATCTGCTCCTGTCCAATCACCTCATAATCAAGGTATTTCAGCGCTGAATCGGGAACTTCTTCTAAGTCTGTAATGAAATCATTCACAACAGCGAATCTGCCGAGTTCTTCAAGGTCGTTGATATTCCGAAGCATCGGAATCGTATCCAAACCGTAAGTCAGATTAATCAAATCCTTTACGGATGCGATATCTTCTCTGCCTATATTGGAAAAATATTTCTCCGTCAAGGCGTCAAAGGCAGTCTGCTCCTGACGGTTCAGCGAATTCAACCGCTTTGCAAGGAAGTTGAGTTCCTCAATGCTCGTGGTATCCAGCCTTACGTTATCAAAGCTGATTCCGGTCGATTCGTAGACCGAGATATCATGGTAAAGATTAAGGTTCGGCATATACCGCGCCTGCTGTTTGGCATTCTCAATCTGCATCTTGGTCGCGGGCAGATTAAGTGAGGCGTAAAAGTAACCGCCGCCGTTTTCTTTCTCCATTGTCAGTTCTATTTGTATCTGTGTCATTGGTGCTTCACCTTCTACATCTTCATATCAAAGCTTTCGCCCTCATCAGGAGATTCGTCAATGCCCCAGGGCTCAGCTTCATAGATCGTTTTTCCTCTGTAAGTGATCGCGGTGATTTCCTGCGGATAGAACCGCGAGCCTTCCTCAAACATATTCCGAAAGTTTTCTCTGTCTTTCGCGGGCATATCCCAAGAATGATAATCCATATATGCGTTACAGCCAAGCTTATACGCATCATACTTGAATGTGAAATCCTTTCCGTCACGTTGGATAGTTACATTTACAGACTTTGCTCCGCTCTCATTGATTGCCTTGCTGATATTTCTCTGGCGGTGAAAGCGTGTATCTTCTTGGGCTTCGAGCTTTTCAAGGAAATCACGGACGTGTTCGTTCATATACAGTTTGAGAAGCATATCATCCTGATGAGTCTGCCAATACTCTGTCGCCGCTTCTTCTACAGCTGCAGTCGGGTATTTGAGAAACCGTATCATTTGAGCTTCTTCAAATCTGTTACAGTCATAGTCGCAGTGGAATTTTACATCGTCTGCGGTCCCACCGTTCAAGAATCTCTGCCGAACATCTGAGTCCACATAGTATTCTCTGAAATGGTCAAACTTTTGCTGATATGACGCATCCTCAAAAAATGGACTGCGAAGGTTATCGACGTTATTATCTACAGTGTTTTCGACAAAGCTGCGAACTGCAGACTCAAATTCATCCTGTATGGAACGGATCGTTTTTCCTGAATATAGTTCAGGACATTTTCCTCTCAATACACTTTGCAAGTCGTAAAGCTTTCCGTCCAGCTTATTGTAGAAACCACAGTAGTAAAAGGCTTGGTTACGGGACAGATTGTTACCGTTGCAAACTCTTTGATAATAGAGAAAGTCGAAGTCATCATCATACGGTACTTTGACTAGGTGCTTTCGATCTCCTCTTTCTTCAACGATACAGTGACGGTCAGCGTCGTTTTCAAGCCAATTGGCTAAATCCGCATACGTCACAGCTTCATCCCTCCGCTTTGCTGCTGAGAAAGATATTCATTCATCTCGTTCTCATCGTAGATAAAGTAATCATCGCCGGAGCTCCACATGGATACATAAAGGTCGCCGTCCTCGGTTTCGATAGGTCTCTGTTCAAGCCCTTCCCCAAAGCCGTCTGAGTTCTGACCACAAACCCAATTCCTGACCTTTTCCTTTTCTTCTGCCGAGAAAGGCTCACGGAGTTTGAAATCGACCTTGCCATAGAGCTTGCCGTTCTTCTCGGCTATTCCCCATCTGGCAGTCACCATTTTAGCTTGGGCGTTATCGTCATCGTAGAAATAATCCTTCATATCGCCCAAGTCAGCATCCTGCTCTTTTTCCACGAGTTCATCAATATCCCATTTATAATCCATGAGGAAAGGGTTGCCTACTTCGTACTCGTCATCGTACTCTTCATCTTCAAGCATACCGGTAAGCGGAAAGTAGAAGGTTTCAGTGTACTGTCCGGCTTCAAATGTCTGCTTTTTGACATCCTCAATGAGTTCATCAGGCGTAGAATACTGATCGTTAAGGATATCTGATTCTATCGCCTCTTTGACTTCATCCGGCGCGTTCATCACAGAATTGGTGAGATTGTTGACATCTCTCAGCGTATGGCTGTCGTTGAACAGCTTTATCAAGTGAGTGCCGATATCGCTGTCAGACAACAGCTTTACGGTAATATCACTGTCTGGATCGTCTGTTATGGGTGTGTTGTGGGATAACTCCTGCCCGATGGAGTATAGCTTTGTATCAAGATCCATTCTGTCGCGCGGAAGATCTACCACAACTGTGTTTCCTTTGTTATTCACAACTGCTGTTATAAGCATAAGCTCACCTCGTTTCTAATAATGGGAGTGTATATTGTAAATTCCGATCTGCCTTGCGGATGCACGTCGGGATGCGTAAGGAATCCTTCGCCTCTGCCTGTGTAGGCAGCTATCTCATATTCATTTGCTGTGAATACCTCTCCCTCTCCATAGAGAAAGGACTCAACTTCTGCTTTGATTTGACGACAGTCGAGATTGTCGCATATAAACTTTTGATAAATCAGCCAATCCTCTAAGTCATAATGGCTTTTCGGGATCCCACTGCAAAGGAGCTGTGCCGCATTTCCGTTTTCGGCGGTAAGCGTTACTTTTGAGAATAGGATTGCCATTACAAGCCTCCCATTCTGAACGGTTCATCATCCTCTTCCTCAAATTCTTCATTCTCGGTAAGGATGATAAAGTTGGAGGATTCTATATCGTCGACTTCATCACTGTCAAGGAATTCATCGCCTCTGTTTCTGATATACGCAAGTTCCTCGTCATCTGCATTCTCTGACTCTCCATCTCCGAAGGAGTACACTCTGGCGTTGACCTCAATGCTTTCAGCATCAGGGTTATCTTCGAGAAATTCATTGTAAAGATCAGCATTTTCCAAATCTTCCTCGCAGTTTACGATACCTCCGCAGATGAATTCATCCGTTGAACCATTATCTGCGGTAAGCGTAACCTTTGAGAATAGCATAGATTTATCCGGTCTATCCGTAAAATACTCGCTCAGATAATCAATACCGCAGTTTACGATTTCACAATCGTTCATACCAATAACGTCATGAAGCGTATGATATATCTCTTCGTCGTCGTGAACGAGTTCAGTGATCCAAAAAAGGATGTTATTCAATAGTTCTTCCATGCGTTTATCGGTCATCTTACATACCTCCCATCCGCATAGAGCTGTCAGCGGTATCAAGCTGATCCATTATTTCGTCCAAGCTGTTGTATCCGATATAGTAAATGAAGCCACCGGATACGAACTGCCCTGACTTTTCGTCAGAGATATATTCTCCGAACTCTTGGAAGTCGAAGAAATCTTCCAATTCCTCGGACAAATCATAATCATCAGTGTGATTGATAAAGTATCTGCCAACTTCGTCATAGTCGCCCTCGTCAACGTCAGCGATTAGTTCAAAGTCATCAACACTGTCTATCAGCACATTGACGTCGCTTGCCGAGGTTACGCCGGTATATTCGATTAGGGCGGATACCATGTTTGGATCAATATCGTATTCGTTCAATGTTTTTAGGATACTGTTAAGCTCGTTGATGCCCTCGTTATTGAAGATTTCTTCAAGCGTGTCACTCAGCTTATTGTACTTGGGATCGAGAATCTCCATCACGCAGTCACAATCTTCAATACTCTCCGCTCCAAGCCTGTTTATCGCTTTACTAATGGCAAGCTCTGAGTCCGGCAAAAAGACGGTTTCAAGTTTGCCGTTGTATTCGATTTCTACATCCGCAATGGAACGGTTATACGCGAAGGACGGAAAAACCTGACCGTCATAGATTTCTTCAAGTGGTTTGTCCTCTATAAACAGCAGACCTTTTTCTGTAAAGATCCCGCGACCTGAATTCAGCAATTCTTTGCCGATTTGAGCGTACTTTTCATCATATCTGGTATCGGCAGGAACTGAACCTTCAGTGTTGAGTACATATTCTCTGCCGACCTTCGTCATATCACTGATATCCGTAATCAGCGTATATTTATCAAGGTTGAACGAGAGGTTGATTAAGTCCTTGAGGCCGGTCGCTTTTGTGTGGTCAACCGCTGCGCTGAACTGATTGAATTCATCATCAAAGAAGCATTCAATCCTTTTGGCAAGGTAATTGAGCTCGTCCAGATTGACGGTCTGTCCTTCGAGTCCTGACAGCACTTCGGGATAGTCTATTGACCGTACAGAAAACGGTTTTGTCGTATCAGTGGGCATATAATTGTCCCGTAATATTTTTTCGAGCGAGTCATCATCAATCGGGAATCTGATTTCTACGGTTAAGTTGCTATATCCGATTTTTGTTAAAACATTCATGTCTGTTTGTCACCTCGTTTCTAAAGGAAAACACCCGAAGCGAGTTCGGGTGTTTCGATATTAGCCATATACTACATATATCTGGTTGTTGCTTGCTATTACGTTGAACGCTATATCGCCGGGTTCGGCGCTGCTGCCGAAGTAGTATGGCAGATAGCCTACTTCATCGTATCCGGCAGAGATCACGCTGTCGGTATTGCTGTATCCGCTGACATCAAGCGGAGGAAACCATCCGGCGTTTCCGGTATTCAGCGAAGAATTATACACCATACCGAGCGAGCAGCCGTAGCTTATCAGTGCGCTTGTTACACGACCTAAGTCGACAGATTGCGGCTTTGGCTGTTCCGCAGGCTTTTGCGTCGCCTTTGGCTTTTCCGTTGCCTTTGGCTTTGGAGCTTCCGTTTCTTTCGGTTTTTCCTCGGCTTTGGGCTTTTCAGCAGCCTTCGGCGCTTGAGAAGCTTTCGGCTTATTTTCAGTCTGCGTATCCGTCTTTGATTGCTGTTTTGGAGCCTCATTTTGGCTCTGTTGCGAGCTTTTCGGGTGTTCTTGCTCACCCTCTGAATTCTGCCCCACACTGCCCGAATTTTGGCTTGTGGCGGTCTTTTCTGTCTTGCTCGGCTCAGTTGTCGAT
>JBGUUF010000174.1:0-3254 GCA_045133435.1 Acutalibacteraceae bacterium | reverse complement strand
GACCTGCTGATTACGAATCAGCTGCTCTACCAACTGAGCCACATCAGCAAATGTTTGTTGCTCTCAAGTTGTGACTGAAATTATACCACATAATTCCCGGCAAGTCAATAGGGCGAATATCAATATTCACATATTGTTTTCAAATAAGCAATCGACACAGCAATGTTGCGATCACTGTGCCGATGTGTGGAATTTTATTTGATCTCTATTCCGCCGAAGGAAGCCTGTGCGTTGAGGTGGATAACGGGAGCTTCGGGGTCGGCATTGTTGGCAAATTTATTTTCAACACCGCCGAAGGATGCGGAGGAATGCAGGTCGAGTCGGCAGGTCTGCGGCAGATATATCTCGATGCCGCCGAAGGATGCTTCCGCCTGAATGGTGCATTCGCCCTCGATCACGGCTTCGCGCAGGTCGAGAAATGCACTGCCAAAGGAGGCTTCGAGTATGCAGCCGGTGAAGGGATGACCGCTGTAATTCGGGCGGACTGAGCCGAAGGATGCTGAGTATTTCGGGAGCGAGCCGTCATTGGTGATTATGGGCGAGCAGTCGCCGTTTTTGTCGTGATTCTTGTGACCTGTGAATGCGCTGATGATTATGCTGACACCGACGATTATTGCAACGATTGGAAGAACCAGCTTGCCGACGGGGATGGTGAGGATGTCCTGCTGCCACAGCAGAAGTCCGATACCAAGGGCGAGGAATGCCAGCGAGGTGAATTTGTTGGAGTATTTGTTGAAGAGCGAGCAGAATGAGGGAATGATGATGAAGAGCGTCCACCAGCCGTCAAAGAAAATCGTGAAATTGTCTATGTAGCCGAGTGCCGCTGCACCGTATCCTACACCTGCGAATACCACGATAAGTCCGAAAATGATTGCCGATAATTTTTTTTCCATTTTTGATGTCTCCTTAGTGAAAAAAGTTTTTCAGTTTATTATTTAACTGATGATAAAATTATAACATATAATTGAATTGATTGCAATGACTTTGTGTGCAAAATGCGAAAATCGTGGGGTGAAATGCAGTGTTGAGATGGCTGAATGTAAAAATTTTTCTTGACATTCGGGGGAAAATGTGATTTAATCATAATAATTAAGGTGTTGAAGCGAAGAAGTAGCTGATTTCGGCAAGCCTCAGAGAGCCGTCGTTTGGTGCAAGGCGGTGCTGTCGAGTGGTGAAATACATCGCGGAGCTGCCGTTCTGAAAGTTACTAGGTGAGTAGGAGCGGACGTGTGCGCACGTTACAGCGCAGAGTGATGATTGTCACTCGCTAAGGTTCGTATCGCGAGGTGCGGACAAATTGAGGTGGTAACACGGAATTTCATCTGGAATTTTCGTCCTCTGTCATTTATGTGGCAGAGGACTTTTTGTTATATTCAGTTCTCTGCAAGAGATTATTTTTTATTAAAGGAGAGTTTCGCAAATGCAGATTTACGAGGAACTGGTTGCCCGCGGTCTTATCGCGCAGGTGACGAACGAAGAGGAAATTAAAGAGCTTATCAACAACGGCAAGGCTACTTTTTACATCGGCTTCGACCCGACTGCCGATTCACTGCATGTCGGTCACTTCATGGCGCTCTGCCTGATGAAGAGACTGCAGATGGCGGGCAACAAGCCTATCGCCCTTGTCGGCGGCGGCACAGGCATGATCGGCGACCCGACAGGCAGAACCGATCTGCGCCAGATGCTCACAGAGGAAACTATTGAGCACAATGTCGAGTGCTTCAAAAAGCAGATGAGCCGTTTTATCGACTTCGGTGAAGGCAAGGCTATGCTGGTCAACAACAAGGACTGGCTGCTCGATTTGAATTATATTGAGGTACTGCGCGAGGTAGGCGCATGCTTCTCGGTCAACAACATGCTTCGCGCCGAGTGCTACAAGCAGCGCATGGAAAAGGGATTGAGCTTCCTTGAATTCAACTACATGATAATGCAGAGCTACGACTTCTACCACCTCTTTAAGGAATACGGCTGCAACATGCAGTTCGGCGGCGACGATCAGTGGTCGAACATGCTGGGCGGCACAGAGCTTATCCGCAAGAAGCTGGGCAAGGACGCTCACGCAATGACAATTACCCTCCTGCTTAACTCCGAGGGCAAGAAGATGGGCAAGACTGCAAAGGGTGCAGTATGGCTTGATCCTAAAAAGACTTCTCCTTATGAATTCTTCCAGTACTGGAGAAATGTGGATGATGGCGACGTTCTCAAATGTATCAGAATGCTCACATTCCTGCCGCTTGAAGAAATTGAAAAGATGAACGATTGGGAGGGCAGCCAGCTCAATAAGGCTAAGGAGATTCTTGCATATGAGCTTACGGCTCTTGTTCACGGCGAGGAAGAGGCTGAGAAGGCTATGTCTGCGGCAAAGGCAATATTTGTTTCGGGCGGAGACAGCGAGAATATGCCCTCAACACAGCTTGAAGATTCTGACTTCAATGACGGTGCAATCGGTGTAATGAGTTTGATGGTGCGTTGTGGCCTTTGCAAGTCAAATGGCGAAGCCCGCAGACTTATCGAACAGGGCGGCGTGTCTATCAATGACGCCAAGGTGACAGATACCAAGGCTGTTGTGACCGAGGCTGACTTTGCGGAAAAGGGCTATGTTGTCATAAAGAAGGGCAAGAAGGTTTTCCACAAGGCCGTTAATTAATTTTGAAAATTTTATTCAAGTAAAACTCCCTCTGCACCTGAATTTTAAAATTTCGGTGCAGAGGGAGTTTTTTTGTGCTTTACTTATCGGAAAAAATATTTGCCTGAACATCTCTTTATTTCTGCTTTCTCACCACGGGCAGCCATATGCCGCTCTCGTAACTGGGAGAAGACATATCCTCCATGGAATACCATTCGACATTAGCGCCCATGGCTATGGAATAATCGGGGTTGCCGGGCAGCCATTCCTTGAATATCTTGGTGTTTACCGACTGCAATGAGCCGGGCAGCGGACCGAAGCAGCGGAATTTTGCCCACTCCATTGCCGGAAATTCAAATACCGTCATGCCCTCGGGAATATTGCCGCCGTCGTAGGTGCCTGCAATCATGTATCGGAATTTTCCGCCGCCTATGTCATCAATGCATACACCGAATTCTCCAACGCGGCAGTCGCAGATAACCCTGCCTATTTCGCCCTCTTTACGCTCGCCGAGCTTCCAATACTTCTGTGCGATTTCATCCCAGAATTTTGGGATTTCCGCATAGGAATTATCAAATGAAAATTCCCGCTGAAATCCTATGACCTTGAAGCTGTCCATTTTTTCTAC
>JBGUUF010000173.1:0-1174 GCA_045133435.1 Acutalibacteraceae bacterium | reverse complement strand
TACATAATCTTGTTATTATAATAGCATACATTCTCTTAATTTACAAGATGTTTAATGTTTTTCTCTCTTTTGAGCAAAGCAACGCGCTATTTTCACCGGTCATTCTGTAGACTTTATACAAACCTATCACAATTTTCCGGCATTTTCAAGCATCTGACTGAGCCATGTGGCGGACACTGTGTTAACAGGATAATCTCCCCACACCACCGCATATGTCCTATCTGAATACTTGTAAAATTTGATAACGTCGCTCTCTCTGCCGTAATTATCGAAATAATCGACCGTTACAGTGACCGCCGCTTTACCTGTCGGCTGCTTTACATTCCAGCTTTGCACCACGCCGTTGTTAAGCTGCTTTACAAAGTTGGTATAAACAGAATATTTCTTCTCTGCGCCGTCAACAGCAACGCTGTATGTGTAAAGCACCTCTTCGGAGATCTCCGCCGCTGCCGTGGAATTCTTTGCCTCGCGTGAAACGACTATGCTCTTTTTGACATCGGAACTTTGTATTTTTATGCCGCTTATCGTTTCAACGGCAATTGACATCGCGGTGTCGCTGTAAATATTTTCGGGCGAGAGCTTGTGCAGCATCGACAAGCCATCAACATCAAGCGAATATATTATCGGCTGACCCTTGAGCATCACATACATATCGGTTTTGGTGATGTTTCCTATATACAGAGTGCACACCTTGCCGTTGCGGGTAAAATTCATCGTGCACGACGGGGTATCAAGACCGTACTGCTTGAGCTGCTTTTGGGTAGGATTAAGCACAACAGCGTCGCTGGCGGTCATATAGGTGAGTTCGTGCACTATCAGCGCGGCGGACGAGGATTTTGCAGGCCACCTTATCGGCGAGGTCACAATGTAATCGTAACCGCAGAACGGGTCGCTGAGATTGCTGATCTTGTTCTGCTGCATGACGAACTTGCCGTCAAAATTATCGCCGGTGAGGGTGATATTGCCTATGGTTATATCCGTCTCGCTCTCCAAGTCTTTGTCATACGAATAAAATACATCGTCGCTGAGAAAATAATTATTGCCCATGAAAAACACGGAATCTATCTCGCAGGTATATACATTTTTGTCGCCGCCCAGCCGCACATAATACATATCCGTATTGCCGGGGACTGTGTTGCCTGCGATGAATTTGTATTTTTTATCGCCCGCAAAG
>JBGUUF010000172.1:0-8249 GCA_045133435.1 Acutalibacteraceae bacterium | reverse complement strand
TTATACTGCCGACAGATTTTATTCTAAAATCGAGCTGCTTTTGAAAATTTAGTCCGTATTTTTCTACCGAAATATCCAATCCGGAAACCGCATATTTAAAATAACAGTCATCCCCCGCAACAACCGAATCTAGCACATCATTTGACACGATATTGCTTAATTCATCGGGCACCTCACCATAATTTTGAATGTAATTGATTTCAGTATCCTCGTTTTTTATGACCAAACAGCCGTCCACCTCAAAAAATTCACTTTTTTCCTGCTTATCGCATGCAGCAGCAGTCAGTATAATACAAACCACAAGAATCAATCCCGCAAATTTTCCACCGATCTTCGACATTTCCACACCTCAAAAATATTAATCTTATAAATATATTATCACAAATCAACTAATATAGCAAGAAAAATCCCTGCCCACAGGAATTTGCCCGTGAGCAGGGATAGTTCATGTTAAATTTGCCTTGGCATAATCAAATTATGCTCTCTTTTTACGTCTGGATGTGAGTATTACAGCCGTACCTGCACCGCCGGAAATGATCAATGCCATGACAGCTATGATTATTCCCATCGTGCTTTCGCCGGTGCCCGGAGAAACAATAGTTCCGTCTTCAGTTACCCAGATAGCGTACAGCGTGACATCATTACCCGGCATGCTGAAAGTGTCGCCTGCCTCATAATATGTGCCCTTGCCGTTCTTCTGAGTGTTCCAACCCTTGAATGTGTAGTCGTTGCACTTCAGATCGCCCTTATCCAAAACGGTAACGGTGTCATTTACAACGTACTCGTTAGAATCAACGGGGGCCGTGCCGTCGGTGGAATTATTCTTATTGTATACGACCTTATACTTGTTGCTGCTCCATACCGCATACAATGTAAGCGTATCCGATTCGCCGAAGTCTGCCAAATTGACATACTTTATGCAGTCCGTTGAATCTGCCGCCAAGCTCCAGCCGAGGAACTTGTAGCCTTCACGCTTCGGTACACTTTCAGGCACATTGCGGAGATATGCATCCTTATCCCAGTTCAGCCAGAAGTTTTCTTCAACATCAATGCCAAGTTCATCCTTAGGCATCTTGGTTACTTCATCAGATGTATTCTTATCGTACTTGATATTATACTTATTAAGCTCCCAAATAACCGTAAGGTAAGTCTTTCCGCTAATTGTAGTCAAATCTCCGGGATAATACTTATCGCCTACATCCGAGAGATTGAGCATATTCGCCAGTGAATCCATCACCGTGACCTCGCCGGTCTCACGGGAAATGTACCATCCGTTGAAGGTGTAGCCTTTTCTGGAGAACCAGTTGTTCGGAAGTATCTCATAAGGCTGTGAAATATCATTTACAGTATCGGTATAATAACCATCTACATCGTACTTATATTTCTTCTCGAAGCCACTGCGATATATGACTTCTGTGCCATAAATGGTCTTTTCCCACTTTGCATACACATTGATAGTGTCGCTGCCGTTTGTAATGTCATTGACATCTACTGTGGTAACAACTGCGCCGTCAGTGGTCTTGCTCCAGCCGAGGAAAGTATAACCGCTGCACTTAGGTGCGCCGCTGAGGGTGTATCCCGCAGCCAGCTTGCTGTACTTAACTTTAGCTGTGGAGGGGAGACTTGTGACGTTTGCATCGTCGCCTGTCGGAGAATTTGCGTTGTAAACTATCTGATATATGCTCTCTGTCCACTGTGCGGTTGCAACTGCGGTCATATCAGCATTGTTGAAATCGCTGAACTTAGCCTTTGTCGCATTGGACACACTGCCGACCTTCCAGCCTGCAAATGTGTAGCCTTCGCGCTGAGGCACGGTTGTATCGTCGAGTGCGTAGCCGTCCTTGACAAGCTCGTATTCAATGCCGAACTCATTTGCAGGCATCGAAGTTACGACAACGTCGGCAGATACGCCGGTCTCGTACTTGAGGTTGTATTTGTTCTGTATCCAGTTTGCATACAGCGTGACATCCGCTGCAGGCATCACAAATGTGCTGCCCTCTGCATAATCGGTGCCGCTGCCGTCAGCCTTGCTATTCCAGCCGCCGAAGCTGTAGCCGGTTCTTGCGATAGTACCGTGATTTGCTACGGTCGCATCATCACCGGAATTATACCATGTAGAATCCTTGGGTGCTGTGCCGGAGGTAGCGTTGTTGCTGTCGTAGTACACGCGATAGAGCTTTTCCCATACCGCATATACAGTTACGGAATTGTCCGCATCGAACTGCGAGAGTTCAACAGTGGTCACTGTGCTTGCAGAACTTTCAGACATGCTCCAGCCGATGAACTTATAGCCTGTTCTCGTGGGAGTTGCTGTCTTTAATGTATGAACATACTTGCCGTCGATAAGGTCGAAGCTATTTTCAACGGTGAGCTTGGTTTCATTTGACGGCATTCCCGATACGCTGTCGGAGCCTGCATTCTTGTTGTAAACTACAGTGTACTGATTTGCTGTCCACTGTGCTGTAAATACAAGATTCTGAGTAAGTCCGCTGATAACGTCGCCCTTATTGTAAACCTTGCCGCCTGTGACAACATTGCTCAATACAGTAATCATATCGCTGAAGAAATTAGTAGCTCTTGTGCTGAATGTAGCGTGCTGTGCAGTCTCAGCAGAGGTTATCTTCCAGCCTGCGAAGGTATAGCCTGTTCTTACAAAATAGGGGTTATCGGTGATATTTTCATTGCCTAGAACAGTGTAATCTGCATTATAAGCAGCTGTATAGGTGAGCGAGCCGTAAATATCGCCGTCTGCCGCATCGGAAGCAGTGAAGCCGCTTTCGTAGGTTATAGATACATTGTCGGGATCCTTGAGAGTCCACAGCGCTGTAACTGTAACCGTATTATTGTTGTCAGCCGTGAATTTTGCAAGCTCTACAGCAGTAATAGCCTTAGTGCCGTCAAGACTCCAGCCGGCAAAGTTGTAGTCTGCATGGGTGGGTGTGCCGTTAAGTGTGCGCTTTCCACTAACGAATCCTTCAATAGTGAATACATCTGTTGAAGGCATGTCGCTTACATCATCCTTGCCCGGCTCATAGATTATGGTGTAATCAATAGCGGTGAATGTACCTGTAACGGTTACATTCTTGGCGGGCATGGTGAATTTGCCGTCGGTGACGGTGACATCTGTCGTAGTCCAGCCGGAGAAGGTGTAGCCTGTGAGACTGGGTTCTGACGCGATCGTCACAGTTGTGTTGTAATTTATAGACTTAGCTGCGGGAGGAGTATAACTCGAAGGTCCGCCTGTTACTGTGTAAGTAACGGTGTACTGATTTACGCTCCACACCGGCACGAATTCAACAGTCTCAGCGGGCATTGTGAATTTGCCGTTTGCCACTGTAATGCCGCTGGTCACGCACTTCCAGCCGCTCAAGCTATAGCCTGTCTTGGTGGGTTCGCTCTTGCCCTCTGACAAACCGACTGTTACAGCAGAAGCATAAGCCTGTGACTGAGTATCAACAACGGTCGCCTTATCGGTATCGCTGTAGTAAACTACATTGTAATTCTTGGGAGTGAATACACCTGTAAAGGCAACATTCTTTGCAGGCATTGTGAATTTGCCGTCAGTTACTGTAACGCCTTCAGTTTCACATGTCCAACCCGCGAAGGTATAGCCTGTCACGCTCGGAACTGCTTCAACTGTAACTTCCGTGCCGAAATCTACGACTTTAGCTGCGGGCGGTGCATAGCTATCAGGACCGCCTGTTACCGTATAAGTAACGCCGTAGCCGTTGAGCTCCCACTCGGGCACGAATTCAACGTTTTTGTCGGGCATCGTAAAGCTGCCGTTTGTAACCGTGACACCTGTTGTAACGCAGGTCCAACCCTTGAATGTGCAGCCTTCCTTGGTAGGTTCGTCCACACCAGAGGTGAGTCCGACCTCTACCTTCGTTTTATACTGCTGTGCCTGAGTATCAATCGCTGTGCTCTTGTCAGTGTCGCTGTAGTAAATTACGCTCAGTGTGTTGGCTGTAAATACACCTGTCAGGGTTACGTTCTTGTCAGGCATTGTGAACTTGCCGCTTGTAACTGTAACATCTGTGGTCGTCCAGCCTGCGAATGTGTATCCTGTTACGCTAGGAACATCCGCAACGGTGACTTCCGTGCCGTATGCAACTGTCGTCGCCGTAGGTGCGGTGTATCCGCTCGGTGCGCCTGTCACTGTGTAGGTGACAGTGTGCTTGTTGACATCCCAAACAGGTACGAACTCAACATTCTTGTTGGGCATTGTGAACTTGTTGTTCGAGATCTCAACATCTTCTGTCACGCAAGACCATCCCTTGAAAGTGTAGCCTGTCTTGGTCGGGTTGCTCTTGCCCTCAGACAAACCAACGGTTACAGATGTTCCGAAAGTCTGTGCCTGAGTATCAAGTGCGGTCGCCTTGTCTGTATCCTTGTAGTAAATTACGCTCAGTGTGTTTGCTGTGAAAACGCCTGTCAGGGTTACGTTCTTGTCGGGCATTGTGAACTTGCCGCTTGTAACTGTAACATCTGTGGTCGTCCAGCCTGCGAAGGTGTAGCCTGTCACGCTCGGAGTTGCCGCAACTGTCACTTCTGTGCCGTATGCAACTGTTGCCGCTTCAGGTGCAGTGTAACTGTCGGGAGCGCCTGTTACTGTATAGGTGACAGTGTGCTTGTTGGCCGTCCACTCGGGGACAAGTTCAACTGCATTTTCAGGCATTGTGAATTTACTGTCGGTCACTGTAACGCCGCTTGTCACGCAATTCCAGCCGGAGAAGGTGTAGCCTGTCTTGGTCGGGTTGCTCTTACCCTCAGACAAACCGACTGTAACTTCCGAATCTGCCGGATATGACTGAGTATCAAGCACAGTGCCCTTGTCGGTATCTGTGTAATAAATTACATCATATTCAGGCTTAGGAGCTTCCCAAACCGCAACCAGATCCATATAATAACCGGTACTCTCTTTAAAGCTGATGCTGGTAAGAAGCTTTGACTCATCATAAGTAGGATAGCCGGCATCATCTGTTGTCAAGCGAGCCCATCCTACGAAATTATAACCGTCAACCTGATACGATGCATCGGAAATCGAATCGAAACTTTGCGAATCTTTAACATTGAGCAGCTTTACCGAACCGTCATCCTGAATCTCATAATACTTGCTTAAATCATACTCCATAGAATAATACAGATCATTGACAGAATAACATGTGGTATCATACGGATCACTGTTTCCTGGCTCGTTTTTGTAAAAAGTCAGAACACATGGACCGTATTTCACATATTCTATCTCATAGTAATATTCTTCATCGCTTGTTGCATCGTAGAAGTTTGAATAACTAAGATTGTCACCGTGACCTTGATATGAGCTGCCAAGCAGCAAAGGAACATTGCCGTAACCATTAGTCACCTCAGCGGTGCCTAAATGATATTTATACTTGTATGCATTATATCCGTCATTCGGCACTGAGACAAAGATCAAAGGGTTCTCATATGAGTTTTTGTCTACAAATGTAGAGCCGCCTGTCGCACTCAGCCATGATGAACTGGGGTAATAGGTATAGTTATCGTCATTGATAGATTCAAAGACGAATTTACCGTTTGTGATTTTAGCTGTGACCTTGATAAAGTCATCAGTTTTGTCATCAGCTATTGCCCAGGCAGCATACAACGTATGATCCTCTGACATATTTATCTCATTGGCTGACGGGTCATCTGCATTATAATTTAAAAACTGATCTGCCGTGTATGAATTGCCGGCAGCATCTACATATCCTGAACTGGTCTTTTTGAGAATACCCGTTCTAAAATCTTTTGTCCAGCCCGCAAAGACATAAGTGTCACCATCATACGCATATGTTGTACTCGTCAATGTTGCCGGAACTGTCTCGGAATATTCTCCGTCATCATAGAAAACAGGGTCGTTTTCAGTATAATAATAGCTGTAATAACTACCGTCACTGCCTTGTACATAATTTACACTCTGACTAATATTCAAATCGTAGCGCAGCTTGGTATAATCTCGCCACGTCGCAGTTATTCTATAGTAATATTTAAACGCGCCTGTATTTGCATCAAGTCCTGCATATATAGCGCCGTCTATCGTCTCATAGCCGCTGCTGCCATTCACGCACACCGCCATGGCATCTCCGGGAATCACCTGCTGACTTGGAACACCAACTACCCATTTGTCGAGATGGCTCTGTCCCTTTGAAATATTTTTACCGTCATCGAGTTTAACACTTGTCACATAGCTATTCTGGGTATCTACAAGCTTTGTTGTATAAATCGGATCAATACGGCTGTCCTCTTCCAAAGTAGGATCATTTGCATCGACAACATCATCGTCCAAATCATACTCGAATGTAACTACAGCCGGCAAAATCGTACGGTAGGTATATGATGAGCCTACAAGATAATCAATAATACGATTTTCTCCATCAGGGGTACAGGTGGAAACAGTGCTCATGCCACCGAATTCACAGAATGCAAATATCGGGTCTCCACTGCAAACCGAAAGAGTGTCATAATAACTTCCCATGGGATAGGATTGGTTGCCATCAGCATATATCAGTCGATAGCAAGGCTGAAAATAATTGCCGTAGGAATCCTTTTTCAACGGAACTTTTACATCGCCGATATAGAAGGATGTATATTTAAGCGCACTCGATACCTTGAGAGTATATGTCGCAAGGACTTCCTGCTCGTCATATGTTTTATAATACGATGGGGCATACGCTTCATCATCTGCATATCCAAGTGCTACACGCATAGCATTATAAACATCATATATTTCCAACGAAGACACCGTAAAAGATGTGCCGTCTGTACCTATGATATTATAGTAAAAGTTGCTGGCGGTGCTGTATTTAGATTTTAATGAAGCCTCACTAGAATAGCTTCTGGTGGATGAAGTATCATAGAGATTGCCGATATAGTTTGCGTAGTTGTTAAAATGTCTGCACAATAATGATACGCCGCTTTTGGAAGTGATTCCGAGCTCACTTAAAGAGAATTCAAAATTGTATTCCTCTGTCCTTGCAACACAGACATCATCCGCATAAGCCTCTATCTGCTTAAAAGGATAGCTAAGCTCAGGATACTTTACCATGCTAGCTAAATCAGCATCTGATACTGCTTGAACGTCATCATAGGTAGTCAAGATTTCCACACCTACAATGTCGTTGGAATAGTAACTGTTGGTATCACCGAAAAAGTAAATACCGCCGCCGTCAACATAGGTATACCCTTCCGGCAATGCACTTGCATTGAACGCCAGTACCGATATAGTGGCACTCAACGCAATGAAAACTACCAGAAGAATACCTATATGTACTCTGCTAATACTTCGTTTGCTTTTTGACGAACTTTTTGAAGTTTTCATCAAAATGAACCTCCTTGTTTTCTCAATAAATTCACAGTCAAATTTTACCTATAACTTTTTTGGACATACTTGTAAAATTTAATTTAACATATTAATTATACAATAGGTTTAAAAAAATTTCAACTTTTTTGAATAGAATTATTAAATTCATGTTAAGTTTGTAATAAACACACAAATGCGATTTGTAATATCTGTGCACTTTTTTAGTTGCTTTTTCTATTTTTATTGTATTTACTTTAACTATTTTAACTAAATTTATAAAAAAGCAGGTGCATGACCTGTTATAAGACCATGCACCCTTATTTTACTTGCTTATAATATTAATGCCTTTTCTGCGACAGAAAATATATGCGCCAAACACCGCGATACTGAGCAGTGAGATTAACATTCCTACACTCAGTCCGCGAACGCTGTATCTCATTTCGACCTCATTGTGCCCCGACGTCAGCTTAACGCCGAGCAGACCGCCGCCGATTGCATCGGGCTCGACCTTTTCGCCGTTCACAGTCACGCTCCATCCCTTATCATAGGGTATCGACGTAAACAGCAGGCAATCGCTCGCGACCTCGACAGTGCCCGAAATTTTACCGCTGCTGTACTCACTGAAATTCATCGGCGACTGCGACATCGCATTTATGCTTTCGTTGAGCGCGGTGTCATTGAGCATTGCCGCCGACACCAGACCGCTCGTTCCCGCCGCGCCGTAAAATGTAATTCTAATCGTGTCGCCCTTCTTGCCCACACCCAGCGGCATCACGCAGGACATTTCGCCGCTAAGCGTCTGCGTCGCACTGCCGAATTCAATGAGAATCGTATCCGACTGCATACAGTCGAAGAAACAATATACATCACCGTCGCGCGGCAGGATATATTCAGCAGTATAGCCGCTGTTTTTTATCACGAAGCTGCC
>JBGUUF010000171.1:0-8485 GCA_045133435.1 Acutalibacteraceae bacterium | reverse complement strand
GAATATAAGTGATTAGAAAAATCATAAAGATAGATCAAGAAAAATGCAACGGATGCGGGGCTTGTGCCGCCGCCTGCCACGAGGGTGCAATTGAGATGATAAACGGAAAAGCGACGCTCACCCGCGAAGATTACTGCGACGGCCTCGGCGATTGCTTGCCCGCATGTCCTACCAATGCAATCACCTTTGAGGAACGCGAGGCACCTGCTTACAATGAAGCGGCTGTGCTTGCAGCCAAGCAGAAAAAGGCTTCTGCAAAACTGCCCTGCGGCTGTCCCGGAACAAATTCCAAGACCATCAAGCGCGAGACTTCTGCACCTTCTGCAAGGGCGGTATCTGTTTCAAGTCAGCTCTCGCAGTGGCCCTGCCAAATCAAACTCGTTCCTGCGAATGCACCGTATTTTGACGGAGCAAATCTGCTCATCGCAGCCGACTGCACAGCATTTGCCTACGGTAATTTCCACAACGATTTCATTCGCAATCACATCACTTTGATAGGCTGTCCGAAGCTGGATGAGGGGGATTATTCCCAAAAGCTCACGCAGATAATCGCAAACAACAACATCAAAAGCGTAAAAATCGTTCGCATGGAGGTTCCATGCTGCGGCGGAATCGAGAACGCAGTCAAGACGGCATTACAGTCAAGCGGAAAATTTCTTCCGTGGCAGGTAGTAACAATTTCCACTGACGGAAAAATCATAGAATAATTTTTTAGGGTAAAAATAAAATAAACAAACTTGGAGGTAAATTAACATGAAAAAATATGTATGTAACGTATGCGGCTGGATTTATGACGAGGAACTCGGCGATCCCGAACACGGAATCGCTCCCGGCACGAAATTTGAAGATCTTCCTGATGATTTCGAATGTCCGCTGTGCTTTGTAGGCAAAGACAATTTCAGCGAAGAAGAATAAAAATAATAATATATAAACAAAGGAGAGAATAATATGGAACAGAAATTTTATATTTGCGAACACTGCGGAAAGATTATCGCACCCGTAAAAGAAAGCGGTGTACCCGTTATCTGCTGCGGTCAAAAAATGAAAGAGATCATTCCCGGAACGACCGAAGCGGCAACAGAAAAACACATCCCTGTTTTCACGATTGAAAACAACATAGTCACCGTAACCGTGGGCGAGGTTGAGCATCCTATGCTCCCCGAACACTATATTGAATGGGTATCGCTTCAAACAAAACAGGGCAATCAAAGAAAGACATTAAAGCCAGGTGACAAGCCGCAGGTATGCTTTGCAATTTGTGATGATGACGAAGTTGAAGCAGTATATGCCTACTGCAATTTACATAGCCTTTGGAAGGCTGAAATTCAAGAAAAAAAAGGAATGCGAGCTTAAACCTGATAATACAAAATTACATCGTATGCAAATGTAATAATGTAAGTTACTTTGATATTCTCGACGAGGTGCACAAGCACAGCAACCTTGACAATCTCCTTGATGTTTTTGAAGATATAAAAAATACAACGCATTGCTCCACGGGCTGCGGCTGCTGCCACCAAAAGGTAATCAACATTATTTCCGAAACAATGATGAACGGCGAAAAAAATTCAATTTTATAAGGAGAATGATTTATGAAAAAGTATGTATGTGACGTATGCGGCTGGATTTATGACGAGGAACTCGGCGATCCCGAGCACGGAATCGCTCCCGGCACGAAATTTGAGGACCTTCCCGATGATTTCGAGTGTCCGCTGTGCTTTGTCGGCAAAGACAATTTCAGCGAGCAGGAATAATAATCCAATACAGCTTAGCGGCGGCGGAGATTTTTAATGAAATCCCCGCCGCCGCTTATTGCGTTTTCATATTTGATTTACTAACTCAATATAGTGATCCAGCAAATCATAGATCCAATCCTTCAGATTTGAGAATTGAAAGCCTAGCGCTTCTGCCTTCTCTGTATTGATGCTGTACTCCGGCTCGCCGTTGTACGGAGCATCCTCTCCGTCATCACTCAACAGTGCCTTGTTTCCGGTTTTTTCTTCCACATAATTAATGATTTCCATTAAAGAAATCGTGCCGTGCGCACTTCCGTTAACTGCACCCTTTACATCCTTATCCGCTAAGAATGCCATAAATTTTCCGGCTTCATCCGAACGAATATAGCTCATTTGAAAATCTATATTGTCAATGTTCATCGGAACAGAATTCATTACATTTCTCACATAAAACAGCAGTCGCTCTGTATAATCATCTTGACCTATCGCAAAGGGGTATCTGACGGCGATCCAGTTTTTATCGCTGTAGCTTTGCCACAAAGCACATTCCGCCTGTCGCTTTATCTCTTCATAAGGGAAGTCGGCTCTGGTGCACCACACCAAATCTTTATGAACTCCGTCAAAATCGTCCTCCTTGGTATTAAGTCTTTTAGGCTCATAAATTGACGTGCTCGACATGTAAATATACTTGTCGCAGTCAATCGCTTCCATTGCGTATTTTACATCGTTAGAACAATAGGCGATCTTATCATAGACAACGTCAAACTTTTGACCTTTGAATGCCTCTCTCATGGAAGCGGGGTCAGTACGCTCTACCTGTATGCGTTTTACCGCATCGCCAAAACTGTCTTGCTTTGTCTGCCTTGTAGCGATTGTAACATCATGTCCTTGGCGGATAAGCTCCTTCACCATATGTATGCCGAAAAATCTTGTTCCGCCCAATACTAAAATTTTCATATTTATAACTATTCCTTTCTGCCAAATGTGATAAGAAAACCTGTAGTTTTTAAAAAAGCCGGCTTTTCATTCATAATTTTTTCTTTTATCTGAATTCTTTTTTTAATATGCGCCTCGGCTTCTTCCTTGGTTAAGCCGCGATTAATAAAGACTTCAACAGCACGCTTGTCATCGGCTTTATTATCTTCTTTCCAGCCTTTTTCTGCAATATAAGCGGTCCATAGCTTTTCATACTCATTCGGGTCGCTCGGATTGGCGAATTTGACCTTGTCGTGAACACGAGCCTCTATATCTTTAATGCCGAGTTCGTTCAACAAAAACGGCAGCCTTATTCCCACTGCATAATCCCTGTCTTGATTCTCATATTCGGTTTTCCAATATTTCCTCTGAACCTCTGTATCAAGAATTGAGGAGTAGTCTGTGCCTTCTATATAGAAGCCTGCATTGTCCAATTCCCTGTTCACTTCAATGCATATTATCAAGCCTTGCGGTTTCAAACAATCCACCATGCGTTTTAAGGCTTTCTTCGGGTCAGATAACTCCCTTAAAAAAGCCTGACAAATGACCACATCGTACTTCTCCGTATCTTTGTAATCATAACCGTTCCTGCAAATGAACTTGACGGGATATTCTTTGTCTTGATATATCCTCTTTGCCTCCTGGATCATGGCATCGCTTATATCTATCCCCGTATATGTGCTTCCGCTCGGCAAAAATTGCATCATTGCCCCCGCCAGATAACCGTTTCCGCATCCAAAATCAAGGACATTTACTTTCTTTTTTATTTTCCATACCTTGTCTATGAGAAACTCCATATAATCTAAATTCCAAAGCTCAACTCTGGAGCTTTGAATGTAGTCGATCTGCCCGTTCCAATATTCGGCAGTCTCGGTCATGCGGGAAAAATAGTCGCATTTCAACGGCTGTAGACCGAGTATTTGATCGGTAGTCACACCAAAAAACTTTGCCAGCGCAATTATATATCTTACATCGGGTATAGCCGTTCCGTTTTCCCATTTGCTTATGGTCTGAAACGAAACGCCTATTATCTCAGCAAGATAGCTTTGAGTAATTCCTTTTGACTTGCGAAGCTCATAAAGATTGAGAGAAAGCATCGAGCCTTGACCTCCTTCCGTCACTATAATACTATATATCTTATCAATTTTCCATCAAGCATCGCATGAAATTATTCTCCTCTCACGCGAATCTCCAAAAGCCTGATTTCCGGCTTTTTATATTATACATCAATTTCAGCCGCAATTCAAAGCGCATAAAATGATCCCATTAGCGCGGTCTTGGAATTTTAGTTCATTTCAAAAGCCTGCTCTAATGGGATTGTTTTGTAATAATTGCGCTAAACAGCGACAAGGAATAAAATCCTTGCCGCCAAATTTTACTTATATAAATCTCGCCTTACCAGCTTTTCTTCTCTTTGGCGCAGTCGTACTGTTTCTTGCGCTCCTCCACCATTTGCACGAACCATTCCACCATACTCGGGTCGGTGTGGGAGAAGAAGGAGCTCTGCTTTTTGTCCAGAGCCGCAACATCATTCATCTCCTCGTCGGTCAATTCAAAATCGAAAACATCAAAGTTTTCCTCCATGCGCTCGATATGAGTTGACTTGGGAATCACAACAATGCCGCGCTGCAAGTGCCAGCGAAGCATGACCTGCGCCGCAGTTTTGCCGTATTTGTCACCTATCATCTTCAGCTCAGGCAAGTCAAACAAGCCGCCTCTTCCCTCTCCGAACGGTGCCCATGCTTCCATCTGCACGTTGTATTTGTCGTGCCATTCCTTAGATGCGACCTGCTGATTGTGCGGGTGTATCTCCACTTGGTTAACAGCAGGCTTTATTCGGGCAAAGGAAGCAATATCGATCATGCGGTCGGGATAGAAATTGGAAATGCCGATGGCTCTGATCTTTCCCTCGTCATATAGATCCTCCAACGCCCTGTATGCTCCGTAGACATCGTTGAACGGCTGATGCAGCAGGCACAAATCGAGATAATCCACCTTGAGCTTACGCATGGATTCCAAAACCGAAGCCTTTGCCGCCTCGTAGCCATAGTGCTCTATCCACACCTTTGTGGTGAGGAATATCTCCTCGCGCGGAATACCGCTTTTGACAATGGCACTGCCGACCTCTTCCTCGTTAAAATAGGACTGCGCCGTGTCGATAAGTCGATAACCCACTTTGAGCGCATCGAGAACACATCGCTCACATTCATCCTTAGTAACTTGGTAGACACCGTAACCGAGCTGGGGCATTTTGACGCCGTTATTAAGCGTGATATAATTCATATTCAGACCTCCCTAAAATCATTACATGCTCGCTTTGAGAACAGCCTTGATTTCTTCTTTGGTCAGCACCTTGTAGCCGCCGTCCATAATGAATGTGCTCTCCGTGATGCCGTCCAGCATATCCTCAGTCGCACCGAGGGCAGTAATGTTCATGACCAGACCGATCTCCTTCATCCAGCTTTCCATAGCATCAAGACCTTCACGGGCGATTTGCTCGTCTGTCTTGCCGTCAACCGAAACATCCCACACATTCACGGCAAATCTCTTGAATTTCTGCAAGCCGTAAGGCAGAATGAAGCGGTAATACGGCAAAGAAACCGCCGCCAGCGTCATGCCGTGAGTTGCATCTGTATATGCGCCGACCGACTGCCCAAGCATATGCACCATCCAGTCGGTAGTCTTGCCGCGAGACACTAAGGTATTGAGCGCCCAAGTCGCCGTCCACATGATGTTGCTGCGAGCTTCGTAGTCGGTGGGATCATCAACCGCGATCCGCGACGAGTGGATCAGAGATTTCAAAAGCCCCTCCATAATGTAGTCGGAGGTGTTGTCATCCTCGCCCGAAAAATACTGCTCACAGATGTGGTTGAAAATATCATAAATACCTGCCACCATTTGATATTTCGGCAGAGTGTAGGTATACACAGGATTGAGGATAGAGAATTTCGGGAATACATTGTCGCCGAAAACATGACCGATTTTAAGCTTCTGTTGATGATTGGTTATGACCGCGCCGCCGTTCATCTCGGAGCCTGTGCCGACCATCGTAAGCACACATCCCACGGGAACGATCTCATTATCCACGTCCTCAAAACGAATATAATATTTATCCCACGGGTCTTCATTGCAATGCACCGAAACAGACAGTGCCTTGGCATAGTCGCAGACGCTTCCGCCGCCGACCGCAAGAATGAAATCCACCTTGCCGGCTCGTGCGCGCTCACAGCCTTCATACAGCTTATCCACGGTCGGGTTGGGCATAACACCCGCATCCTCGACGATAGTTTTGCCGCACTTTTTAAGAATAGCGACAACATCATCATATATCCCGTTTTTCTTGATAGAACCGCCGCCGTAAACCAACAGCACATTTTGACCGTACTTATCAAGCTCTGGGGCGAGATTATCGAGAGCATTCTCGCCGAAATACAATTTTGTTGGATTTGAATAGCTGAAATTGCCTAACATACAGGCATTCCTCCTTGACCGATAATTTTTAGTTTGCTATAATGATTTTATTATACAAGTTGAAGTTAACTTTAAGTCAAGATTTTTTTGAAAATTTTGTAAAAAAGTCGGGAGGACACATCATGCTTTATACAGTCGGAGAAATGGCAAAGCGGCTCGGCATCGCGCCGTCAACACTCAGATATTACGACAAAGAGGGATTGCTGCCCTTTGTAGAACGCTCAGACAGCGGAATCAGGATGTTCAAAGACTCGGACTACGAGTGGCTGAAAATTATAGAATGTCTGAAGAAAACGGGGATGCAGCTCAAGGACATAAAAAAATTCGTCATCATGGCGATGGAGGGCGACTCGACCATTGACGACAGACTGGAATTAATTATCAAACAGCAGGAGGCTGTCCGTCAGCAAATGGCAGATCTACAGCAAACGCTCGACACACTGGAATTCAAGCGTTGGTACTACGAAACCGCTCAGCAAGCCGGCACGACTGATGTTCTCACAAACATGCCGCTCGAGCAGCTCCCCGAGAAATACCGCGAGGTTCGCAAGAGATTACAGGGGAGCGGGCAAAAAGACACATCGCTCGGATGACGGCTTTTCAATGGGCAATATATAATTCATGCAGTTGGAAAATAAATTTGATCAAAGGAATTATTAACTCATATTGTAAGCAGCCGCGGCATAATTTTTATCGAGGCGATTGAGATGAAAACGCAGATCATCTTTGAAAGTCAAAATAAAAATGTCGTGCAAAACGCTTTGCCAAAGGAATTCGAGGACGAAATAAAAACCGCGCTTTTTCTGGTGCTCAAAGAAAAAGGATTGATCACCCAAGCGCAGTATGAACGATGTCTCGAAAAAATGTAAACCAAATCAGAGTGGCGGATCTTTCTGTCACTCTGAAATTTTTTCCGGCTATTGCTTGAATATAATTGTTGCCGCAAAGGAAGGAGCTGCTTAAATGAAAGAACTGCTTGACGATCAAATCAAGCGCGTCGCCGCCTACTGCCGCGTGTCCACCGACAACCTCGACCAAGCCAATTCGCTCGAAAGTCAGCAGCGATATTTTAACGAATACATCCGCCGCGAACCGCTTTGGGAGCTGTATGAGATTTACGTTGACGAGGGCATCACAGGCACAAATACAAAAAAGCGCGCCGCATTCAATCAAATGATAGCAGACGCAACGGCGCGCAAGTTCGATCTCATAATCACCAAGGAGATCTCCCGCTTTGCCCGAAATGTGCTGGACAGCATCGGTTACACCAGACAGCTAAAGGCGATAGGCATCGGTGTGATTTTTTTAAACGACAACATCAACACTCTCGACGCGGATTCGGAATTAAGACTTACGATAATGTCCTCGATAGCGCAGGAGGAAAGCCGCAAGACCTCCGAGCGCGTCAAGTGGGGACATCGCCGCAGAATGGAGCAGGGCGTAGTGTTCGGTCGGGATATGCTAGGCTACGATGTGCGCGGCGGTCGGCTCTGCATAAATGAAGACGGTGCAGAGATCGTGCGGCTGATATTCCACAAATATCTCGCCGAGGGCAAAGGCACTCACGTCATCGCCAAGGAGCTTCGTGAGGCAGGAATACGCACCTCCGCCTACATGAAGGACTGGTCATACACCGTTATTCTGCGGATTTTGAAAAACGAAAAATACTGCGGCGATTTGGTACAGCAAAAGACCTACACCCCCGACTACCTCACCCACGGCAAGCGATACAACCACGGCGAACTTGACTTCGTCACCATCCGCGACCACCACGAGCCTATCATCTCAAGAGAAACATTCGAGGTGACACAGCGCGAGATACAGCGCAGGCAAAGTCTGCACGGAGCCAAAAACGGCTTTGCAAACCGCTATCCCCTGTCGGGCAAAATAATCTGTGCGGAATGCGGCTCTACATTTATCCACACGCAGCGCAAGTCCTCGGGCGGCAAGCAGAACGAAATCTGGGTATGCATCAAAAAACAGCGCGAGGGTTTAAAGCGTATCACTGAGCAAAATGAAACCGTCGGCTGTGGGAACATTAATCTTCACGGACAGGACATCCGCACTATCCTGCAATATGTAATTGCCGACGTGATGAAAGACCGGGAAAATATCCTTGACGCCGTACTCGCAACGGTCATGGAGGTGCTCAAATCCTGCGCCGAGAAAAACAACGCAGAGTATTTTGAAAACGAAATCAAAAAGATCGAGCACAAAAAGCAGAAACTTCTGGATATGTGCCTGTCGGGAGATGTGGAAACCTCCGAATACAAAAAAGGCTGCGAACGGCTCAGCGAGGAACATTC
>JBGUUF010000170.1:0-7961 GCA_045133435.1 Acutalibacteraceae bacterium | reverse complement strand
ATTCCTAAAATACACTAAAAGGGCGACTGCGAGAGCCGCCCCTCTCAATTGAAGGTTTTAATGGGTTATTGTGTATCGTCCACTCGAAAAATCTCCGATTTTTCATTGTTGGTTTTTTTTGCCATATGCTTCGCATATGGTATTTTTTCTATTTTGAGTTTATCTTTCACTTTAGTTTTGCAGGGGCTTTGCCCCTACGACCCCACCAGGGCGCTGCCCTGGACCTGCCAAAGGAGCATTGCCCCTTTGGAAACCCGTTGTTGCGGGGTTTACTTATTCATTGCTGCCTTTTCTGCCAGCGCATATGTCAATTCACACACGGCATTCAAATCGCTCTCGGCAATCACACCGCAGGGCGAATGCAGATAACGGCAAGGCAGTGAGATCGCCGCTGTACGCACACCGCCACGGCTATTGTGTATCGAACCCGAATCATTACCGCCCGCAACAGCCTTCTTAAACTGCCACTTGATACCGCGCTCATTAGCCACGCGCTGAACCATCTTATACATTCCGCGGTCATAAATAGTAGCTCTATCCATGAACGAAATAACCGCACCGCCGCCGACTTTGCATACCTTACTGCATTCGTCAACATTGGGGATATCTGCGGCTGTGGTGGATTCCACGACTATCGCCATATCGGGCGCAACGCTGTATGCCGCGCACTTCGCGCCGCGCAGTCCGACCTCCTCCATCGTGGAGAATACAAAGTACAGATCGCACTCCAAGTCGCGCTTGATTATGTCCATGAGGATGGCACAACCTGCGCGGTCGTCCAGAGCCTTGCCCTTGAGCAGACCGTCGCCGAACTCGCCGAAATTGGTGTCGAACACAACGTCGTCACCCGGGCAGACGTGCTCCATAGCCTCATCCCTTGTGAGTGCGCCGATGTCGATATACATTGAATCGACGTCGGGTGCTTCGGAACGCTCGTCGCCCTTGAGCAAGTGGATAGGCTTCGCGCCGATAACGCCCGGAATTTTCTCATCGCCCACCAACACAGGTGTGCCGCATAGCACGCGGCGGTCGATTCCCCCGACAGTGGCGAATTTGAGCAGACCGTTCTCGTTTACGTCCGTGATGATAAGACCCACCTCGTCCATGTGAGCGCAGAGCATGAGCTTGTTTGCGGGCGTAAATTTGCCCTTTTTGAATGCAATTATCGAACCCGTGCTGTTGACCTCCACCGAGTCACAGCATGGGGTGATTTCTTTGATGATATATTCTCTCACAGCGTCCTCCATGCCTGAAATGCCATGAAGTGCCGAAAGTATTGCAAGTGTGTCACGCAGCATTATAAATCAACTCTCCCTTCCGAAATTCTCAGCATATGCCGCCGCTTCTGATGTATGCGGCGAGCAGTTGCGCAACATTCTCCACGTCATCGCAGTCAACGACCTCTACGGGAGTGTGCATGTTTCTCTGCGGGATAGACAGCAGACCGCAGGGGATTCCGCCCGCAGTCACGGCAATATCGTCGGCATTTGTGCCGGTCGTGCCGCCGCAGACATCGTACTGCCATTTAATGCTGTTTTCGTCCGCGATCGCGGTGAGCTTCTTGGTAATTGCGCGGCTGAGTACAGGCGAGAAGCCTATCATCGGACCTGCGCCAAGCTTGCCGCACTTTTCCTCGGGACAGCCGGGATATGAGGCGAATCCCACGTCAACAGCTATCGCCTGTGTGGGGGCAACGGTGAATGCCGCGCATCCGACAGCATTGTGTCCCACCTCTTCGCGGGTGGAGAGCAGTGCCGTCACATGGCAGTCAAGGCGGGAGCACTTCGGTTCGAGCAGCTCGACTGTGCGGATAATTGCCGCCGCGCCTGCACGGTTGTCCAAAGCCTTGCCCGTCACGCGATTGCCGAGCAGAGATGCCGCGCGGCTGCGGAATGCAATGCGTGTGCCGATAGTCACCAGCTCGCGCGCCTTGTCGGCGGGATAGCCGATGTCAACCGCAAGCTCGGTAAATTCGGGAACCTTTTTCATCTCATCGGCGGTGGTGAGGTGAGGCGGGCGACAGCATACGATGCCGTTTATCTTGCTCTTGCTCATTACCACGACCTCGCTGCCCATGAGCACACGGCGGTCAACTCCGCCGCAAGCCGCGACATGCAGGAATCCGTCGTTGTCGATGTCGGTGACAACTAAGCCTATTTCGTCGATGTGGGCGTCGATAAGTATATGATTGGGCGAATTCAGATCACCGAATTCAGCGATGACGTTGCCCAAAGAATCGCGGACAACGGGGGTGAAATCCGAGAGCAGCTCCATCGCCAGACGTGCCGCAGAGCCTTCTGCTCCTGACGGACCGTTGGCATTGGAAAGTCCCAGAACTATATCTTTTACTGCCATTTTATACAAAACTCCTTTTAATATAATTTACAATTAACGATCAATAGTCGAAAAAAATAGTTTCTAAATATTCAATGATCGCTCATCCTACCGCTTCGATTTTGGTGGCGGCGAACACAAAATTGCTCGTGCCGTAGTAAACCAAGTAGGTGTCGTTTATCAGAAATACAGTGTCGGCGAGGGTCTTGCCGTCCTTATTGTAAACTTCGATTCTGGTAATGGATATATTCTCACCGAATTCCTCCAGAATGCCTTCGCTCTGTATTCCCATATCGTCCAACGCGCTCAGCTCACAGTTCTCAGTCACCTTGTAGCAGGGTGAGAGCACGTCTGCCACTCTGCCTGTCTTGAAGCTGTCATACGCCAGCATCACCTCGGCTTCGGATTCAGCTTTTATCGCGTCGGCTTCGGACATCTCGCTGTTGCGCGGAGACTGCAGGACATGCGCATTCTCGGCAATCTCCCAACTGCCAACGGCATTTTCGGGGAGGTGATCATAGCCCTCGGGCACGATAAGATTGCCGTTTTTGTCGATATATGTGCTTCCGTTGAAGGCGCCGTTGGAATTGTCCGAATCATCCTTGCCCTGACTTAAAACCACGACCGCAAAGACGACAACTATCGCCGCGACGCAGACTATCGGTATAAATTTCATCCAGATCTTTCGGCGCTCCTGCTTGTACTCTCTTATATGCTTTTCCTTCAGACGCTTTTCCTCCTCAGCGGAAATCTGTCTGTCGGGTCTTTGGTTATTCATAAATTAAGTTCACCTCGTTGTTTTATTAGTTACCTCCGCGTCTTTTGGCGGAATAGCGGTTGAGCGGGTCGGAGAAGGTGGTCTTGGGTATCTCCAGCGGGATGACCTCCAAATAGACCGCCGTGTGCTTTGAGGAAATATGCCTGTCCTTGTGCTGTGAGCCGAAGAACCAGTGCTTGTATTTGATTCGTCCGCAAAGCTCGTCAAAGAATGCCGTCAGCGAGTTGAAATTGTTGATGTCGTAGGAGAGCATGTCCTTTATCTTAGTTGGGCACTCATGGGTGATTATGTAATCCACCGCCAGCGAGTGCTCATAGAGATGATTGACCGCTTCCTCCATTTCCTGATTGGTGGGAGTTTCCTCGTTCCACCAGCGCATACCCCTGCTGCGGCGCATATCTGCATCAGGACTGTAGCCGCCGCCCATTGTAAATATAGTCTGCCCCTCGATGTTGAACACCTGTCCGCGGCAGAGGTGGTAAACATTGTCGTTTACCTTGTGTATCCTGCCGCCGTTCCACATCTCGGTGGGATAACTGTATAGCTTGTCGAAAATCTCATGGCAGCCGTCAAATAACAGAATTTTATACTTCTGGCGGCCCATAAATTCCAGGATCTTTTCCTCCTGCTTGTCGCCGTTCCAAATGAATCCGAAATCGCCGCATATTATAAGCATGTCACCGCTGCGCAGTTTGTCAAAAGGCTTCTCTTCAAACCGCGAAATACTGCCGTGCATGTCTCCCGTCACATAAATCAAAAGGCTTTCACTCCCTATTTACAGCAATATGAATTATACATTATATTCAGACTTTTTTATTATACATCAAAAAAGAAATTAAAACAACTTCAAATAAGCTTTTTTTGTGTATTTACTTTTAATTTACTTTTACATGGCTTTTAATATGAAAAATTATATGGTATAATGCAATTATATCGCTCCCCAAACGGGAAAAAACATCTCAAAAATTAAAGAAAGGACAACAAAATCACATGAAGAAGAAATTAGTCTCATTCGTATCGCTCATGCTGGTGCTTTTCATATCCGTGTCATCGCTCGTCACCCCCACGCAGGTGAACGCGGCATTCAAATCGGAGGTCGAAGTGCACTGCGACGCCATCTACATGCTCAATATGGACACCGGCACCGTCGTCTATGAAAAAAATTCCGACAAGGTCAAGCTTCCCGCATCTCTCACCAAGATGATGACCTGCATCATCGCCTACGAGCGCGCCGATTCGCTGGATGAAGCGGTGGTCGTGGACTCCCGCGCCGTGCGCTTTGTCAACTACAACACCGAGGGCGTTACCGGCGTGTGGACAAACATCAAGGTCAACGAGCGTTTCACCCTCAGAGATCTTATCTACAACGCGCTCGTTGCCTCTGAAAACTGCGCCGCCGAAGCCATCGGCTATTACATCAGCAAGCAGTATTACGGAAGCGACACCAACGAGGAATTTATTCAGTTTATGAACGACCGCGCCGAGGAGATAGGCTGCACCAACACTAAATTCAAGTGCGCGTCGGGACTTACCCCCGATATTGAGAATCACTACTCCACCGCGCACGACATGGCGCTCATCGCTCAGCACCTTATGAACATCCCCGAGTTGGCAGAGATCGCCTACACCCCCCACTCCTACGGTATCAAGGCGACAAATAAGAATGAAAATGTAACGTGGGTCATCTCCACCAACAAGCTCATCCGCGAGGGTGAAAAGGACAAAAACGGCATAGACTATTTCTATCAGTTCTGCGAGGGCGTCAAGACGGGATACCTTGTAAAATCCGGTCACTGCTTTGCCGCCTATGCCAAAAAGAGCGGTTATCGCTACATCTGCGTGCTGTTGGACGACGGCGCGGCTGCCGCCACTGACATAAATTATGCCTTTATCGACGCGAAAAATCTGTTTGAATGGGCATTCAACAACCTCGAACTGGTCGATATATACAAGACCACCGAGCCGATAGCGGAAATTCCGCTGAATCTGGCGTGGAACAAGGACTCTATCGTGCTCATGCCGCAGGATGACTTCAGCACCCTGCTTCCCAAGGGCGTGACCGCCTCGAGTGTTATCAAAAAATTAAAAATGGAGGAGAGCGTTGACGCGCCTGTGCGAAAAGGTCAGAAATTGGGCCAAGCCGAACTCAGCTATGACGGCGAGATCATCGGTACTATCGACCTTATCGCCAGCGAATCGGTGGAACGCAGTACACTGCTCTATATACTCAGCCTGATAAACAAGCTGTTCTCCTCGCTTTGGTTCAGAATAATCCTCGTGCTCGCTGTGCTGGGCGTTGCGGCATACATTATATACTCATACTCCCGCAAACAGCGCATGAACAGTCTCAAGCGCAACGTATCACGGCGCGGCGGCGGACGCAGATACAGATAAATGAAAAAGCGCAGGAGACTGAGACGAAGCCGAACGAGCGAGACGCACTTGGATTTATGACAGATTTGGGCGAATACAGCAGTCAATAATAAAGATATGATATAAATCTCACCATTAACAATTTATTCATAAGTAAGGAGGGCTGTTTATGTATAACAAAATTCACAAATTCAGCCGTCACAGCCGTATTTTGGCGGTGCTGATGTCATTCATCATGCTGCTGGCGGTGCAGTCCTGCAAGAAAACCGAACAGGACGACAAGACCATGACCGACACACTGATGAAAAATCATCTCAACGCGCTGTGCAGCTTCGACATATCCAAAATGAATGAAAACAACCTCGCCAAGCTCGACGAATATTCCGACAGCGAAGGTGTCAAAACCGCCTGCAAGCTCTTTGCAGGCAAGATCACATGGAGCGTCGAAAGCATCAATATCAACTCCAGCACAGCCATCGCACAGGTCAAACTCGACGTCCCCGCAAACATCGCGGATATTTGCGGCAGCGCACTTGATAACGCTATGAAGCAGATAGAGCAGGGAACGGACACCGCCCCCGATGAGCTTATCCGCGGCGGAATAAAGAACCGATTGGGCGAGCTTGAGATGAGCACAGTGACCTCCGAAATACACATGAGCAAGGTTGGAAATAAATGGTATATAAGCAAATCCCCCGACACTGCCGAAATTATTTCCGACATCCGCACCGAAGTTGTGGCGGTATATTCTGTCATTGAGTCGTGATAATTCAGGTGTTAAAGGGCAAATAAGTATCCGATTGATACCGTTTCGTCATATGACACAAAAGTTATTGTCAATATCAGAATATGATTTATTTGTCGATTTTTTATTCACAAAAGCTTATTTCCTATTTCACATATTGTTCATAAATGCCCTTTATACTTGTTATCAGTAACGGAAGTCAAGTGAACCTCCCAAGAGGTTTCCAATCAATTTACAAATCACTGAGTTTTTTCCGTTATGTTTAAATTAAACTACACCTACTCCTATCCCTTTTTTGATACTCTTTTCTGACACAAGGCGGGCGGCATTTATGTCGTCCGCCTTGTGCCTTATCTGCATAAATTCCGAACCTGCATCATTTGCAGAATAAGTATGTTTTAGATCATTTATGAATTAAAGAAAGAAGGATGCATATGCCTGCCGCAATAAGCCATTGGATACTCGGGCAGAGGATAATAAACACTGACCGCTTTGCCCAGGAATTTCCGAATGTAAACAAAGAAGCCTTCCTGTGGGGCTGTCAGGGACCCGACATATTCTTTTATCACAGACAAATGCCGTGGCAGAAGGCGGACAGCCTGCGGGTCTACGGAAATTATCTGCACGATGACGACCCCGTGCACCTCTTCCGCTCGCTCGCCAAGATCTGCCGCTACTGCGCGGACATTGAGGACGGCGATATTATATTCTCCTACGCGCTGGGGCACTGCTGTCATTATTGTTACGACCGCAGACTGCACCCGCTGGTTTATTACAATACCGCACTGCTCGAAAAAACCGACCGCCGCGGCTCTGACTACAAATATCACTGCGACATCGAATCCAACATGGATATGATCCTGCTCCGCCACGAGCGCAGACAGCGCATAAATGAGGTCGATATGAAGGACACTCTGCCGCAGTTCCCCCATTCGGACAAGGTCATCGCGCTGCTGTATAAGCTGCTGCTCAAGGACCTTTACGGCGAATGTGCGTCGAATTTCGCCTTTTACACGCTGGCGGGCGATTTCGCGCTCAACATGGGTCTGCTCGACGACAAGCATGCTTACAAGAAGCCTGTTGTCGAATCCGCTGAAAAGCTGCTGCCCAATATCCGTGAAGGCGCATTGTCGGGACTTATTCACTCAAAAACCGAGGACCTCGGCTTTGACTACGGCAACATCCGCAAAAATATGTGGTTCAATCCGAGCGACCGCAGTCAGAGATCGACTATGGATCTCTATGAGATCACCGACGCCGCCGAGACTGACACTTGGGAGCTTATGAAATTGTTCGCCGAGGCAGTCGATGACCGCCGCAACGAAAACTTCGACCAATTCATCTGCGGCATAAACTACGAGGGCAATCTCGCCGACGCGGATGCAGTTAAACTTTGATTTTCCCCCAAAAAAAGGAGTACATATATTATGGAAAGAATCACCAGCTTTACCATCGACCACACCACACTCATGCCGGGCATATACATCTCCCGCATCGACGGCGATGTCGTGACCTATGACCTGCGAGTCTGCCGCCCGAATCACCCGCCGTTCATGGAGGTTCCCGCGATACACACTATCGAGCATATCTTCGCAACTCTCGCCCGCAACTCGGCGATGAAAGACAAGATAATTTACTTCGGTCCTATGGGCTGCCGCACGGGATTTTATCTATTGGTGCGCGACCCCGACCACGCGGCGGTGATCGACCTGATACGCGAATGCTTCAGCC
>JBGUUF010000169.1:0-3597 GCA_045133435.1 Acutalibacteraceae bacterium | reverse complement strand
GTTACCAGCGACGAGACTATCGGCAATATGCGCAAATGGCTGGGCGAGCTGGTCAAAAAAATCGACCCGATAATCACCGTCCATGACCTGCGTGTGGTGCCCGGCACGACCCACCAGAATCTGATATTCGACTGCGTAGTGCCGCAGAACTACAGCATGTCTGACTCCAAGCTCAAGACCATGATATCCGCGATGGTGCGCGCCGAATACCCCGATTACTTCTGCGTGATAACCATTGACAAAAGCTACACAGCCGCTCCCGCAGAGGACTGATGCTATAATTAAGTTTGACCAAAATGAATATTAACTACAAAATATTAAAAGACAAACTCCAGCAATATTACGCGGGCGACCTTGAATTATCTGCACTCGGCAGTTGGGCGGCGAGCGAATATTATGACATTCTGCGCGGCGGCTATGTGATGCTCGAAAAAATCGCCGTGTATAAATTTCTGAAAATACTCTCCGAAATAAACACCGTTGCAAATGACATCAGGGACGAATTTCCCTGCTCAGCCGAAGATATTCGTCACATATACGAAATATTGTGCGGTGATGAAAACGAAGTCCACACGATACGCGTTAAAATTCCCCGCAAAGTTTACGAGATTTACGGCGATAATCCCCATTTAAGCCTTGCTGACCGAGATGAAAAGGTTGAAATCAAAAAAATCCTAACGCGCTTATCTCAAAATAAAACTCTCAGCGACGGCGAAATAGATGTATTAAAATCCATGCTGAACAAGCCTTTGTCAGCACCGCAAACCCTGCTCGACCTGCTGGAAATCCAGCTAAAACCTCTGTTGGAACGTATTCTGCATATCCTGCATTTCGACAGCGACCGATCAGCTTTCGGATTATACGTTGACCGCGATGAATTTTCAGACACCCGTGCTATAGCCGATGCAGAAAAACTTCTCGCTTGTTATATCGGCGAAAAGAGCTTTAATGTCTGCGTTGTCTATCAGTCGGGGATTCCAAATATTTCAATGATAATATAAAAGTCAGCGCCGACCGAATGTATTTTTATCTACATTTGGTCGGCGCTGATTTGTATTAAAAAAAACAAAAGGGGTAGGGAAAAAAGTTAATAGTTATTGCCGTCGTTGCCGAAGAACTCCGAGAAGAAATCCTCGTAGCTGCTCGAACCGCCCTGATTTCCGCTGTCGTCAGATTCAGTGGATTCCTCCTCAACCGAGCCTGTATCCTCGAGCAGCTTGACTGTGATCTCATAGGTGCTCGAAGTCGATCTGGCTGTTGCGGGACGGTACAGCGTGAGTTTCACCTCATCGCCCGGCTTCTTTTCAAATATTATATCCTGAAGCTGTGACAGGCTCGTGATCCTCTTGCCGTCGCAGTGGGTGATTATATCATAAACCTGCGCCTTGCCGTTGAGGTCGGAGTCGGCTTCTATCGAATATATCTGAAGACCCGCGGGAATGCCCTGGCTCTCGTATGCGCTGGAGATGACCGCGCATGTGATGCCCAGCTTCACTCTGCCCTGCACATAGCCGTAGTTGATGAGGTCATCCGCAACCTCCTTGACGGTGGTCGAAGGAATGGCAAAGCCCATGCCCTCATAGCCTGTGGCCGAGATCTTCGATGTATTCACGCCGATGACCTGACCGTACATATTTACAAGCGCGCCGCCGGAATTGCCGGGGTTGATAGCCGCGTTGGTCTGGATGTATCTCATGGCGCTGGTGGATTCGGTGTCGGTGGTGTCGATGATTCGATCAATACCCGAAACGATGCCGTCTGTGACCGAGCCTGCAAACTGCACGCCGCCGGGATTGCCTATGGCGATAACGTAGTCGCCCAGCACCAGCTTGCTGCTGTCGCCCAATTCACATGCGGGCAGATTCTTTGCGTTTATCTTGAGCACGGCGAGGTCGGAACGGGTGTCATAGCCGACAACCTTGGCATCGTATGTCGTGCCGTCACTGGTTATTACCGATACCTGATATTTGTTGCTGTCGCCGATAACGTGGGAGTTGGTGACGATGTATCCGTCCGCGCTGAGGATGATCCCCGAGCCTTCACCGCTATTTGCGGAATTATAGCTCACATTGTCGGTGGTAATTACGCTGACGATGGAGGGTCTGACCTTTGCCGCGACCTGTGCGGGAGTAAGCTGGTCTTCTGTGCCCTTTATCGTGGTGTCGGTCTGCGGAGTCTCCGCCATAGTCAGGCTGAAGTCCGAACCCGACGCATTTCTTCCGACGCTGTTGCCCGACAGTGCGCGGTATATTCCGATAGAGGTAAAGCTTATTACCGCCACGGCAACTACGCCGATGACTATGCCCGAGATCAGCTTAGCTGTGCCGCTCATCTGCTTTTTCGGCTTCTGAGGGGGTGTTGCGGGCTGCTGAACGGAATTGTTCATCGGGGCGTTGTTGTAGGAGTTGGGCACATATGCCTGCGGCTGCGGGCGGTACGGCTGATTGTTGGGATTATATGCCGTCTGCTGGGGCGCGGCGGGATTGCCCTGATAGGGCGGATACTGGCGCACCACCGGTCTGCGCACCGGCTGGGAGATAACAGGCTGATAATTTTGTGTCGGCTGAACGGTCGGTGCGGTCTGCGCCTGTTCTGTCGATTCCTGAACGGTCGGCTGTACAGTCTCCTCAACTGTCTCGGTCGCCTCGGTCTGTTGCTCCGCGTTCTGCGGCTTTTCTTCAAATTCACTCATTGCGGTCGTTTCCCCTTTTCAAAATTAATGCATTGATGTAAAATTCATCTCTTGCTATTATAATAAATCAGGCATTTGTTGAATATGAAATGCATTTGTGATAAGTTGTTGAATATAATTAATGCTTGGAATTTTTACTGCCTTCGCTCGCTTCGGGCAGGGTGAATATCACGTTGCAGTATTTGCCCTCGGCGCTCTCGGCGCGAATCGTGCCGCCGTGGAGCGATATTATCGTTTTTACTATGAAAAGTCCCAAGCCTACGCCCTGTTTGTCGAAGCTGCGGCTTTTGTCGGTCTTATAAAAACGCTCGAAAATATGCGGCAGTTCGTCTGACGGCACGCCTATGCCGCTGTTGCATATGCTGACATGCGCGACCCTGCTCTTGACTGAGACATTCACGCGGATATAGCCGCCGTCGTTGGTGAATTTCACCGCGTTATCCATCAAATTATAAACCACCTGATGAATCAAATCCGCGTCGCCGTTGACGGTAGTTGGGTGCAATTCATCAAGCCCCTGTATTTCAATGTGCTTTTCCTCAATGCGGTGCTCAAAAGAAAGCATTGTGTCAAATATCGTTTCGCACAGGTTGAATTTCTGCTTATTAAGCTTCATTTCGCCGCTGTCTATCTTAGACAAATCCAGCATTGAGCGCACAAGACGCGCCAGACGCTTGGTTTCGGTGGAAACTATGCGCAGATACTGTCCCTGTCTCTCGTAGGGGATAGTTCCGTCCAATATGCCGTCGATAAATCCCGAAATGGTGGTCATGGGCGTTTTCAGCTCGTGCGACACATTGGCGATAAAACTGCGGTTCATGCTCTCGCTGACCGACAGCTTGGTGGCCATTTCGTTGAATGCGACCGCAAGCTGACCGACTTCGTTCTCGCTGGTGACAGGCACG
>JBGUUF010000168.1:0-1125 GCA_045133435.1 Acutalibacteraceae bacterium | reverse complement strand
GATTTACAGATTCGTTTTAATGACGATCCGAGCACCGGAGAAATCGAGAAAAGAATAGAAGCGATAAAGGAGATGTACCCCGACGACAAGGTGATGAACGCGGGCGATTATGTTGATTACTGCGTCGGCGGAGTCGGCGGTATGATGGACGGAGTAACAGGGCTGCTGCTGCCTGTCATCATTCTGATCGATATTTTAGTCGCGGTGCTGATGGAAAAATCCTTCCTCACCAAGGAGCGCGGCGAGATCGCTATGCTCAAGGCGATCGGCTTCAAGAACCGCTCTATCATCCTTTGGCAGACCTTGAGAATCGCAATCGTAATGATCGCCGCCGTGTTGCTCTCAATAGCGCTCGCCGACCCTATAGGCAAGCTGACGACAGGCGGCATCTTCCAGATGATGGGCGCCAAAAATATTGTTTTTGATATGGATATATTTAAAACCTTCGTTATCTATCCGGCGATAATCCTTGCCGCAACCGTGTTCAGCGTGTTTATTACCGCGCTTTCGATACGCAAGGTCAATTCAAACGAAATTAATTCTGTAGAATAGGAGCATCATCATGGCTAAAACTTTAGAAGTAACCGACCTTTGTAAAACATATATCACCAACAAAAGACAAAACAATGTGCTGCGCAATGTCAACTTTTCGGTTGACAAGGGCGATATGGTAGCGGTAATGGGACCGTCCGGCTCCGGCAAATCCACACTGCTGTACACCGTTTCGGGTATGGACAGCATGACGGCAGGTACGGTTCTGTTCGGAGGCAGAGATATTTCTGCACTGAAGCCAAACGAGCTTGCGGCGCTGCGGCTTGACGAGATGGGATTTATCTTCCAGCAGATGTATATGCTCAAAAATCTGAGCGTGCTCGACAATATCATTCTCCCGGCACGACAGTCAAAGTCAAACACGCTTTCCGCAAAGGAAAAGCTTGAGCGCGGCAAGGAGCTGATGCGCAGGCTGGGCATCATTGAGATCGCCGACAACGATATCAACGAGGTATCGGGCGGTCAGCTGCAAAGGGCGTGTATCTGTCGCAGTATGATCAACGCTCCCAAGATGATTTTTGCCGATGAGCCGACAGGTGCGCTCAACCGCCAAAGCTCCAACGAGGTAATGGA
>JBGUUF010000167.1:0-6433 GCA_045133435.1 Acutalibacteraceae bacterium | reverse complement strand
TGCAGTATGTAAAGTTGATAACTTCATCAAACTGCGCTACTGTGCTCTTGAATGCATCCTCGTCGGAGGCTGCGTCTGCTGTGGATGAAGTCTCTGCCGCCGCGATGATACCGTCGCGGAAAACAGACTGCATGCCACGGAAGATCAGGCAGATACCCTGACCGCCTGCATCAACAACGCCTGCTCTCTTGAGAACGGGGAGCAACTCCGGAGTTGTCTCCAATGCATCCTCGGCTGCGTTGCATATCTCATCCCATACATAATTTACATCGTCGTTAAATCCTGCGGCCACGCGACCTCTCTCAGCGGCAACTCTGCCGACTGTGAGGATAGTGCCCTCTGTGGGCTTCATAACTGCCTTATATGCCGCCTCAACGCCGATTGTCAGTGCGTTTGCGAGGTCTGCGCCTGTAGCTGTCTCCAGACCCTTGAGTCCCTTGGAAAATCCTCTGAACAGCAGAGATGTGATAACGCCGGAGTTACCTCTTGCACCGCGGAGCAATGCAGATGCAGCCTTATCGGCAACGGATGAAACTGTCTCGTTATCGCCCATCTGAAGGAGTTCCTTGCGTGCAGCAGACATGGTCATGGACATGTTTGTACCTGTATCGCCGTCGGGAACGGGGAAAATATTGAGTTCGTCAACAGCGCGCTTTTTATTTTCAATTACATTTGCGCCGGAAATAATTGCGTCGCGCAATACGCTTCCTTTAATCAAATTGAGCACTCCCTAGAATTGAATTTTTGCATTGTAAATCCCTTGCACTCAAAGGTGCAAAGGTATAAAAAATTATTTAACAAATGGATTATACCATAATTCTCCGAGATTTACAATGGAATTAAGGTCGATTTTTGCACAAAATAATAAATATTTTGTTAATGTAAAATTATATTTTTTATTTTTCGGTTCAATCCGACTCTTCCGTATCGGCAACATACCAGTTTTGCATGTTATAGAAAGGCTGGTCCTCGCTCACCTCGCCCACACCGTCAAGCGAACGGGTGTAGACGATAACCCCCATGCGGTAACACAGCGGTATGAACGGCAGTTCGCTGTCAAATGCGGTTATAAAGTCCTCCAACGTGCCTGTACCCTTGATGTAGCTGTTGTAGGATCTTATGCAGTCATACGCCTTTGGACCGTTATAAAGACCATTCCCCGGCGTGAACAAATCGCCTATATCCATATCATTGAGTATGGAATACTCCGCGAGATAGAGATGATACTGCCCTGCGGCGGCTCGTGTGATCAGACCGTCTGCGGAAATTTCGGTTATCTCCACATTTATGCCCACCTCGGCAAGCTGACTGCGAACGTTCTCCGCCGCCGCAAGATGTCGGTCGTTGCCGCGGTTGACAAGCATTGTAAAGCTGAGTTGCTTGCCGCTTTGGTCCTCACGGATGCCGTTGTTGATTATCACATAGCCCGACTGTTCGAGACACTCTATCGCGGCTTTTTTCTTTGAACGTCCGTTGCCGCTCTGATACTTCGCCGCCTCGCTCCAATTTGGAGTGAACGGTCCCGTTGCACCCAGCGCCATGCCCGAAAATCCTACAGAAGCGACATCGTTGGTGCTTATCGCATATGACATGGCGCGTCGGACATTCTCATCCGCAAGGGCGGTGTCGTTGGTATTCACACCCATATAAACCAGATTGTTTATATCCACCATCTGATAATCGGCATTGACATTCTGCGGCGTGCCGTCGCGCATATCAGAATACATATATGAAACCGTGCCGATTTCTATGCTGTGGACGATGCTCTCGACCGTCGGCATTTCTCTGAGCCAAATGCTCTCGATCTGCACCTTTTCGGGATTGTACCACTTGTCATTTTTCACCAGAAGCGTGGTATTCGGAGTAACGCCGTCCGACATTGTGGCGAATTTGTATCTGCCGCTGCCTGTCGGCGGCAATTCCTTATTCGCCGACGGGTCGTAGTGAACTATCGGGAAATCCAAAATCTTATAGGCGTTGACATTTTCCTCTTTCATCATAAATGTAACCGTCATGCCGTCTATGGAGCAATTGGTCACATTCGCGAGCCTATCCTTATATATACTGCCCTTGGTCTTTGCCGCCATATAATAGGAATAGCTTATATCTTCAGCAGTAAGCGGTGAGCCGTCAGAAAATACGATACCCGACCTTATCTGCACCTTGACGATAGTATGGTCAACGGTTATCGACTTTGCGATAACATATTCCACCTCGAAATCGGGGTTGAGCACTATCATACTGTCGTACAGCAGGTAGCAGATATTTTGGGTAAGCGTGGACTTGCAGGTATACGGATTGATAGTCTCGTCGGCAGAATACGCCAGCACCATATCCGCATCGCCGTTGTTGCCTAGATCTATCTCGTTGTCGGTATCGAGAGACGCGTGGTAGAGCTGTGAACGAAGCTCGTCGGCACTCTGCCAGTCCTCGTCGGCCTCCTCCATACATCCGCTGAGCACGGCAAGAAATACTGCACATGACATTAGCATTGCCGCAAATCTCATAAAATATTTATTTAGGCGCATAAATTAAATGTTCTCACCTCACAATAATGCATAATCATTTGAACTTCTAATTCTCTGTAAACACCAAAAACAGGACATTAATTATACATTATAAATTATACATTAACAATTATTAATTATTAATTATTAATTATTAATTGTTAATTATTAATTATTAATTGTTAATTGTTAATTATTAATTGTTATACTAATCCGAAATGTTGACTCTCTCAACGGCGGTGGTCTTGCCGGTCTTTTCGTCTATGGTAAATATAATGCCGTTGAGCATGCATCTGCCTTCAGCGTAATTCAGGCGAACAGGCATTTTAGTGCGCATTTTCTCTATCGCGGCATCAATATTCACGCCTATCACAGAATTGACGGGACCTGTCATGCCGACATCGGTGATAAAGCCAGTGCCGTTGGGCAAAATCTGCTCGTCGGCGGTCTGAACGTGAGTGTGCGTGCCAAAAAATGCGCTGATACGTCCGTCGAGGTAATATGCAAGCGCGCGCTTTTCGGCGGTTGCCTCGGCATGCATATCCATGATGATGATTTTTTCCTCGACACCCTCCAACAGCTTGTCGGCGGTGTCAAACGGGCAATCCAGCACAGGATTCATCCCCACAGTGCCCATCATATTCAGCACGCGGATCCTCACCCGCCCCAAGTCTATCACATAGCTTCCCACACCGGGGGCCTTGTCGGGATAATTCGCAGGTCGGATAACCGGCGCGTCGCTCTCGTAAAGCGAATAACTCTCCTTGCGCTGAAAGGAATGGTTGCCCGTTGTGAGCAGGTCAACACCGCAGTTCAGCAGATAATTCGCCGAATCGGGGGTGATGCCGTTGGTGTCAGCTGAATTTTCGCCATTGGCGATGACCACGTCAATTTTCTTGAGCCGCTTGAGCGTGGTCAAATGCTTGCGGACATAATCAATGCCGATAGTGCCTGTGACGTCTCCTATACAAAAAATATTCATTTGATTAATTATCCACTCTTTCTATATTGATTTAGTGTAATCGGGGTAAATTGTTTGTAAATTTTAGTCTTTGCAATACTTTTCTTGAAAATTCCTAAATATTATTTTGCAACTATTTTTTTTGTTTTGTCAATGACAGAGGTATTCAACATACTAAATTATGTAATCACTCCGCCATGAATTCCAGTACCATTGCCGAGCAAGTCGCGGCGGCCTTTGCGGCGAATTCGGGGTAATCCATGCTCGCATTCTCGTCGGCTGAATCCGAAATGCATCTCACCGCGCCGAACGGTACCTTCGCCAGCGTGCAGACCTGTGCTATCGCGCCGCCCTCCATATCGCATGCAGAGGCATTGAATCTCTCGCGCAGTGCTGCGGTTATCGCCTTATCCGCAACAAACTGGTCGCCCGTCGCGATAATTCCCGTGACAGCGTGAGCCTTATCGCCGATAGCCTTTTTCAAACGCTCGGCAACACCCTTATCAGCCTCGAAATAAATTTTGTTAACGGTTGAGACAAAACCCACGGGGTCGCCTATCGCGGAGGTGTCAACATCGTGCTGGACGAACGACTCGGCTATCACGATATCATTCTGCTTGATTCCGTGTGCGACTGCGCCCGCAACGCCTGTGTTGATTATCTCATCCACACCGAACACGCTCACCATTATCTGCGCGCACACTGCCGCATTCACCTTACCGATGCCGCAGCGCGCAAGTATAGCCGACTTGCCGCGCAGAGTGCCTATATAAAACGGTATATCGCTTATAATTTTAGTCTCGGCATTCTCCATTTCTGCCTTGATTGCCTCAACCTCAACGTCCATTGCTCCGATTATTCCTGTCATAATTTTTTACCTTCCTTACAAATATTTTTTGCATAACGACCACTCGAAAAATCTCCGATTTTTCTTGTTAGTTTTTTATTATGCGAAGCTCTGCTTCGCGTATTTTTTCTATTTTAGATTTGTTTTTCACTTTAGTTTTGTGGTGGCTCTGCCCCCACTCCCCCGCAAGGGCACTGCCCTTGACCTGCCCCTTATGGAATCCCCATGTAAAATGTCTCTGCTATTGCCTTCACTAATGCTTCTGCTATGCGCTGTCTCTGGTTGATTATCATTTTCGCGGTATCTGGATTATCGTGATAATCCACCTCGGCAAGCACTGCTATCATGCCCAGATTCGACGGGTCGCGCACCTCGCCGTAGCCGAAATTATCAAAGCTCTCCATCGCGTTCGCCGCTCCCGCCGAATTCACAGGCAAATAGTCCGACACGGCATTCAGCTCCCGCACGATATTCTCGGCAAGCTGCTTGCTCTGCTCGCTCCCCGAGTAATAATATCCCTCCGCACCGCTGCATTTTTTGCCCGACGCGGTGGCATTGGAGTGAATCGCGAGGTAGACATCACAGCCCTTTCGCAACGCATCTGACGGTCTGCCGCTCTTGATTATCCTCATATATGACGGCGCAACGTACACCTTAAAGTCGTACTTTTCGCGGAGAATATCCGCCGTGACCGCCGTCAGTGCCTCCATCTGCTCCATTTCATTCGTACCGCCCACGGCATATGCATTATGCGGCTGTCGGGAGGGCGAAAGATAAATTGTCGGCGGATTTTCGCGGCTGAACTCACGAACGGGAATTTTTTTCAGCGAATTGGTGATAATACAATTATCCTTCGCCAGCCAAAGCCGCCTGCCGTTTCGCTCGACCTCGAACCACACCTTTCCCGATGCGTCAACATAATGCGACTGCGCGGTGAATGTCTCGCCCTTTGCCGCCGTATCTGCGGCGATGAACATATCTCCCCCGCCGATTCGCAACGGTGAGTTATCGGATCTCACGGAAATGCTCTTGGTGATGTAACCGCCTGCGCTGACAGTCGCGGGATTTATGCATAAAAGTATCGCAATTGCGACAGTCAAGGCGGCGATGCGGCAATTTTTGAATTTTTTTGAATTAAACATGGCAAATTTCTCCCCAAAATCAACAGATTTACGGAAATATTTTTGCCAAAATCAATTAATTAAGCCGTATTTATTATGATAACATAAATTTCCGATATATGCAACCATCAGTTTTTTGACTTACATTTATTGCGGAAATTCCCAGTTTTTTAAGTAGACTTTACTTATTTTTAACGAAAAAGCCTATTGACATTCACTGGCTGTAATATCTCAAATGATTTTCCACAATCCACATATTTTAACAGTCTTCAAAATGTTGAATGTTGAAAACTCTGTTAAATCCCTTGAAAAGCCGATTTTTTCATCTAAAGCCTGTTGAAAACACGGTGGAAAGTGTTGATAAGCCTGATTTTTACTGTTAAAATACGCTTTACGGATTGTAATAAATGAATAACGAAAATGAGAATCCTGCAAAATTCGACAGCATCCGCATGAAATGTCGAATTTTGACAGCAAAAAACAGGAGCGTTTTTTTAAAAACACTCCTGTTTTTTTTAATTAATCATCTTATCAGTCAACAGCCTTAAATGTAGCTTCGACGTTTATATCGGAGGTCACATCATCAATGGTTATCTGATTATTGACAATTGTGACAGGCTCGCCGTTTACGGTAACTGTATCGACAGTGTAACCTGACAGCGGCTTTACCTTGATAGTGACAGAGTCGTGATGCTTTACCAAGCAGAGCGAAGATATTATACCGCCCTTGCCGGAGGTCTTGCTGATCTTATGGTACTTTGTCCATACAGTGACCTTGCAGGAATCGGAGGTTCCGTCCTCTGCTGTGGCGGTGATAGTTACCCTACCCCTACTGAGAGCTGTGATGACACCGTTTTCGTCAACGGTAGCAATACTCTCATCGGAGGAGGTCCATGTCAGAGGTGCGCTTGCAGGGGTGACATCAGTTGCAAGGGTAAATGTATCGGTTTCCTTGACCCATGCAATGCATTTCTTGATATTTACCTTGACTTCTGCG
>JBGUUF010000166.1:0-1421 GCA_045133435.1 Acutalibacteraceae bacterium | reverse complement strand
CGAAATTCATCTGCTTGCTGTTTTCGCCCATCGCGCCGTTCACGCGCTTTATCATAAAATACCAGATAAACGCCAGACCGACCACCATTATAATGACGGGCAGAAGGCTTGCGAGCAGACTGTTGTCCTGTTTCGGCTCATAATCCTCGCCGATGTGGATACCGGCGGCATCCAGCTCTTTGAGGTCTTCCTTAACATCGCTTACAAACAAATTCACATCGGGAACTCTGTAGACAATGGGCTGATTCTTGGTTTTATCCTCATTATCCTTGAGATTGATGGTGAGAATGCCTGTGTCGAATGAAAGGTTGAAGTCCGAAACTGTCTTAGATTTTTCGCTGTCCACGTCGAAATATTCCATGATTTCGGAATATTTGTAATCGTCCGGATTGCGCTGATTCACGAGGAAGCAAAGCGCAACAATAAGCAGTAACGGAATTCCGATAGCAATGATATAGCTGCCTATTTTTCTGTTTTTGTTTTCCAAATATGCCACTCCTAACTTAATATTGACAATTATTATATAGCATAATTATGTCAATTGTGTGAATAAATTGATTCTTTTAACACTCCGATGTACGGAAGATTGCGATATTTTTCATCATAATCAAGTCCATAACCCACAATGAACTCATTTCCGACCTCGCCGCCGACATAATCCGCCTTGATTTCAGATTTTCTGCCCGAGGGCTTGTCAAGAAATGTACATATCTTCAGGCTGCTGGGATTGCGCTGTTTGAGCAGCTCCACAAGGCTGTTGAGCGTGACCCCGGAATCAATTATGTCCTCAACGATTATTACATCTCTGTCGCAAATATCCGTGCGAAGGTCTTGAAGGATAGTTATTGAGCCTTTGGATTTGGTGCCTGCATAGCTCGAAACTATCATAAAATCTATTTGGCAATTTATTGAAAGATTGCGCATGAAATCAGCCAAAACCACTACCGAGCCTTTGAGCACAGCCACAAGAAGGGGATTTTTGCCGGCGTAATCGCGGCTTACCTCCTCGCCGAGCTTTTTCATTATGCTCTTTATTTCGTCCTCCGTATAGAGAATCTTTTTTATGTCCTGACTCATCTCATTTTCCATATAAATTCCACCCTTTCTACGTCCGAATTTTATTGAACCACTTCAATATATATCACCTTGTCAGTAGAATCAGTCACCTGACAGCCTTCTGCGGGACCTATGCCACAAATCCACGCGACCCTTCCCCCGCTTTCGAGCAGCAGCGTTCGACTTCTTTCCTCTGACGGGATTTTCTTTTCATTAAAGAGCTTTTTGAGCGATTTTGTATTTCCGCGCCCTGCCTGACTGAACAAATCTCCGTCGTGTCTGAATCTGAATATTGATGTGTTTTTTATTGTATCATAATCCAATGAATTTTGGAACACATTTTTGTAAATTTTGCAAATATCATC
>JBGUUF010000165.1:0-9073 GCA_045133435.1 Acutalibacteraceae bacterium | reverse complement strand
GAGCATGTTGGTTATTTTCATCTGATAATCTCTGAGCTCCGACGGCATTTCATCGCCGATTTCCCGCCCCTCCGACATATTATCCAGCGCGTCGTCTATCGAGTCGAGATAGTCGCCGAATTTGTTGAAGGCGCGGTTTATGAGAAGTATCACCGAAATCATGTATGTGCCGATAATTATTACAGGCTCTAATTCGTAAAGCGTCAAATATATCTCTGACCTGCCGATCGTGTTGAGATACAATTCCGAAATCATGGGAAGTCCGCCGTTCTGAATTAGAAGATAAACGCCGAAATAAATCACCGTCATCGTGATAATGCTGAGCCACATCCGCCGCACAACACTGCGTTTTATCAGCTTGCCGCGCTTGATGATCTTGCGCCGTCTGCGCTTTTTCGTCAGGGAAGAAAAATTATCCGCAGTACGTCGGACTATGCCGTGTATTTTCCCGAAAATTTTAGATACAGCCGACGTTATTTCCCGCAGAAGGGTTGTAACTAACGAAACCGCGGCTTCAGCTATCAGATTCAAGATATAAAATATGTATTCCCTGACAATGCCAATTTTGTTTGGTGAAACAGTTCGATTATTTTTCAATTTTATATCCCACTCCCCACACGGTTTTGATGAATCTGGGGTTTCGGTTTGGCTCGCCCAGCTTCTCGCGCAGACGTCGGATGTGCACCATGACGGTGTTGTTGCTGTCGAGATATTTCTCGCCCCACACCTTTTCAAAAATCTCCTCCGCCGACACCACATTCCCGCAATTTTCGCAGAGCAGTCGTAGAATATTGAACTCGGTCGGCGTGAGCGAAATGTCGCGCCCGTTGAGGCTGCACACATGCGTGCTGTAATTCACCACAAGTCCGCGCGAATCGTAGCCGGGAATCTCATGCGGCGCGCCTGTGTTGTAGCGCGTATAACGGCGGAGCTGTGCCTTGACGCGAGCGGTCATCTCCAGCGGATTGAACGGCTTGGTGATGTAATCGTCCGCGCCTATCGACAGCCCGTTTATCTTGTCGATGTCCTCAACTCTCGCGGTGAGCATTATCACGGGATAATTGTCTGTCTCGCGGATATGGCGGCATATCGAAAAGCCGTCGATGTCAGGCAGCATGACATCCAGCAGTGCGAGGTCTATGTGCGAGGTGTCGATGCATTTTACCGCGTCGGTGCCGTTGTTGAATTTATGCACGGTGAAGCCTTCGTTTGCGAGATAAAGCTCCACCAGATCGGCAATTTCTTTTTCATCGTCAACTACAAGTATATCCAAAGTCCGTCCCCGCCCTCATTCAAATTTAATCTTTTCGCCGTCAACGTGAATGGTGTAACCGTCGTCCATATCCTCCACGAACCCGTAGTAAAAGGTTATCATGTCGGGATAGGACACGGCGGTGAATTTAGTGTTGCGGCTGTCGGCGACATTGGTGGGCACGTCGGCGATATTGCCCGAAGTGCTGTGAGTGATGATAACGAAGCAGTCGTCGGAATTCGGCACATACAGCCGCTCGACCATGCAGTAACTTTTGGTTGTGACATCGCGCCTGCGGTTGTAGGTGGTTTCCAGTTTCCATTTGCCGTCCTTTTTGGGCAGGACATGGGTGGTCAGCTCGCCGTCACCCGTCGCAGCGATGACCAGCGCGCAGTTTTCGTATTCGCATATCTCCTTTATTTCGCCCGAATTGTTGTAGCTGAATGCCGATTCGGGGGTGGAAAAGCCGATGATTAGATTTTCCACAGGCATGAAATTAAGTATGATAGCCACGCACAGAAACACCGCCGCAGTGTAAGCCTTGATGCTCCCCGAATTCCGCCGTTTGCGGGAATCGAAGGTGTAATTGAACACAACAAATGCCACAGCAGCCGCCACCGCCGCGAGGAATATTCTGACCATCATGTAAAGCATTGAAATTCGCTCCCCTGAACTGTAATTGATAAAATCATTGTACCATTTTGCGGTGGCTAATTCAACAATTTATTGCCGAACCAAAAATAAATAATGCGTGAATTTGAAAATAACAGAAAAATCAACCGCAGGGTCTGTGTGAAGTGTGACCAAACGGTTGATTTTATGATTGGGAGACTGTCTGCGCTTTTGGGCAGATGTCACCTCGTTTTTATTTTACGGTTTCGAGATAAGCCTTTTTAATAGTAATGTCTGTCACAGGCTTGTTGCTGCTGTCGGTCGTGACCCCGGCGATCTTGTCAACGATGTCCAAGCCTTCGTAAACCTGACCGAATACAGTGTGTCCGCTGCCGGTGATGCTCTTGAACTGACCGTCAAGGTAAGGCGTACCGCCATACTTTTCGTATGCTTCGGCGGCCCATTCTGCACCGCCCTGAGACTTGAAGCCCTCTGCGCTGACGAGGTCGCCGTAAACGGCGCTGTCGGTCTGCACGATGAAGAACTGGCTGCTGTTGGTGTTGGTGCCTGCATTAGCCATAGATACGGCGCCACGGATGTTGTAGAGATTGCGCCCGAACTCATCCTCAAAGGAATCGTAGCCGTCGAATGCGCAGTCACCGCCTGCACCTGTGCCTGTGGGATCACCGGTCTGTATCATAAAGTCGTCGATGACGCGGTGGAAGATTATGCCGTCATAATAACCCTCTTTGATGAGAGTTTTGAAGTTCTCGACAGCAGTGGGAACATACTCAGGGAAGAGACGGATCTTGATAGTGCCCATTGAAGTTTCGAGAACAGCGACTTCTTCGCCTTTGGAGGGCTTTTTGAGCTGTTCGCCGTCGGGAGCTGTCACATAATCCGAGGAGGCGGGGTATACACCTGCGCTGAGAGTGGAGGTTGAACTGCTGCCCCCCGTGGTGTTGGTGTAATCCGACTTATTTCCGCTGGGATTTTCCAGAATGAGAATGCAGATGATGATCACGATGAATGCCACCACGATGCTGCCCACGATTACGAGAAGCTGTGTTATCCTCTGCTGACGCTCCAATTCACGGCGCTGAGCCATAGTGAGCTTTTTCTTTTTGGAGGATGCAGATGAGGATTTAGTTGATTTAGCCGCAGTATTTTTGGCGGCAGTGCCGGATTTTGCGGCGCTGCTTTTTTTCTTGGTGTTTTTCTTGCCTGACATGATTTGCTTTTATTCCTTTCATTGAGATATTGGTTTCAGAAAAATATGGTCTGATAAAAAGAAGTATTGCGAACTATTGCAAACGTGATGATGATCACAACTATCGCAATGCCCCACGGAATCGTTATCTTGGGTCCGTATGGCTTGTAAGGGCGGAGTATCAGCGAGATTATCATCCGCACATAAAGGTAGACAAGCCAGCACAAAAGCGCGATATACAGCGGATTGTAATAAATTGCGGTGATGATCTCCCCCCGCAGCAGCGCAAGGGTCGCCCGCGTAGCTCCGCACGAAAGGCAGTTCAGCCCCGTGAAGAGTTTGATGCCGCACGGCGGGAAGAAATGAGAGAAAAATTCGGGATTGCTGCCCACGATGATGCCGCCGAGCAGTGCCAGCAACGGCAATCCGACCGCCGCAATAAAGAATTTGCGGTAGTTTTTGTCGTGGGTGAGCATGAATTTAAGGTAGTTGGGTTTCATTTATGATTTTATTTAGCGGACTTGGAAGCGGACTTTTTCTTAGGCTTGTCCTCTGCTTTGACCTCGACCTCAACAGTCTCCTCTTTCTTTTCTTCAACAGGCTGATCGCTGGTGCAGTGAGGGCACTTGGTAGCTTCTATAGCGATCTCGGAGAGACAGTAGGGGCATTTCTTGGTGGTGGGAGCCTTGGGTTCCTCGGGCTTTTTGCCGAGAGAGGTGATCTTGTTGACCGCCTTGACGATGAGGAATATCACGAATGCCATAATGACGAAATTTATTACATCCGAAATGAACTGACCCACGGGCATATTGAGCTTGCCGACCTTGATGGAAAGGCTGATAGCGCCTTCGGCATTCTCAGAGCCGAAGCAGTTGAGTATAGGCTGGATGATGTTGTTGGTGAGGGATGTGACGAGTCCCGAAAATGCTGAACCGATGAGCATACCGACTGCCAGATCAATCATGTTGCCCTTGAGAGCAAAGGTCTTGAATTCCTGCAAAAATTTTTTCATATACAGAATACCTCCGATTTGAACTTTATTATTTAGATTATAGCACAACTATTGAAAAAAACAAATAGAAAATACATGAATAACACAAATTTTTCAACAAGATTGTGTATTTTTAAGGGTGTATATGATTTTATTGCCTTTTTTGCCTGTTTTTTCTATTAAATTCATGCTATGCAGGATGTTGACCACCCTGCGCGCGGCGTAGATGTCGGTTTTTGCGGCCTTGGCAAATTCCTGTGAGCCGAATTCTACCGGCAGGTCGGGCGGCAGGAATACGCGGTAATCGTCGGGGCAGGCGAGAGTTATCTCGTCGGTTATGTCAGTGGGGATGATGTCCGAGACATATTCGCCCTTGCGTGTGTGCTGAATTTTTCGCCTGCGGGTGTGAACCCCGTAGACGCGCACTTCGTCGGCGCACAGCATGGGGAGCTTTATGGTGAGGTTGGGGTGGTCAAGCAGCGGCTTGATGGCATACAGCTCGTGGATGCAGGTGTATACACTGCCGTGTTTGGGCGATTTGCGGGAGGATGTGACCTCGCCCGTGGAGAATTCGGTGTTGATGATGCGCTTCTGCTCTATCAGCGGATGCACCACCGTGACCCGCGCCGATCCCAGCAGTTCCGCCAGCTTAGGCTTGAATTTAACGAAGTTGCGGGTCTGTATCTCGATAATGCCGTGCTCGCCCACGATATCGGCGACATAGCTGCCTACGGGGATCTCATGGCGGCTGTCGTCGCTCTCGTAATACCGCTTGAGCACGGCGTGGAGCGACTTTTCGCCGAGTGTGCCTATTGAATTTCTGACGCGCTCGGAGGAGGCAAACGCTTCACAGGCGAGCAGAAATTTATCCTTGTCGATGTGGCTCGTAAAAATCTCTCATTTCATCAAAAAAAATGTTTTAATTGTTGTTATTTGTGCTATAATTATTATATTAGATGATTTTCAGATTTTCAATAGATCTGTTTAATTCAATTCTGATTTGATTTTTTGTTTAAGGGGATATACATTTGCAATGTGCAGAGATAAATTTGCGGGCGAAAAAATGAATGTGCCTGAGTATGCGCTACAGGTGCTGAATTTATTGCATAATGCGGGATTTGACGGGTATTTGGTCGGCGGATGCGTGCGGGATTTCCTGATGGGGCGCGGGCCGAAGGATTACGACGTTGCCACCAATGCATCAGCCGAGCAGACGGAGGCAGCTTTTAAGGATTTCCATGTGATAGAGACAGGCATAAAGCACGGCACCGTCACGGTGATGTCCGACGGCATGCCGATAGAAGTCACCACCTATCGGGTGGACGGTACATATTCCGACGGTCGGCATCCCGACAGCGTGACCTTTTCGTCCAGTTTGAAGGAGGACATGAGCCGCCGCGACTTCACGATGAATGCGATCGCTTACTCTCCGAATATTGGATTGGTCGATGTGTTCGGCGGCGTGGAGGATATACGGCGCGGTGTTATCCGCTGTGTGGGAGGACCCGACAGGCGGTTCAATGAGGACGCGCTGAGAATAATGCGGGCGCTGAGATTTGCCGCCGTGCTGGGCTTTGAGATAGACGGGCAGACTGCGGAGAGCATTCACCGCAATCGCGGACTGCTGCATAAAATAGCCGCCGAGAGGATCACGGCGGAGCTGTTTGCGCTGATCTGCGGTAAGAATGCCGCGCAGGTCATGCGGGAATACAGCGATGTGATGGCGGAGATACTGCCGCCGTTGAAGGATATGTTTGGATTTGAGCAGGACAACCCCCACCATATCTATGACGTGTGGGAGCACACTCTGCATGCGGTGGAGAATGTGCCGCCGACGGTGGAAATGCGCATGGCGGCGCTGTTGCACGATGCGGGCAAGCCAGATTGTAAGACGGTGGACGAGAACGGTGTGGGGCATTTTTACGGACATGCCGACATCAGCGCGGAAATCGCGGAGGATGTGTTTAAAAATCACCTCCGCACATCAAAGAGCATTTCGGATAGAATCGTGACACTGGTCAAAAATCACGACGAAACTTTCATTCTCACCAAGAAAATAATGCGCCGCCGCCTGATGAAATACGGCGAGGAAACTCTGCGGCAATTGCTCGACCTCTCGCGCGGAGATGTACGGGGGCAGGGTGTGGATGTTCAGAATCGTCTGGAACAGCTTGACGAGGCGGAGCGGATACTCAACGAAATATTGTCGCAGGAGACATGCCTCTCGCTGAAAGCTATGGCGATAAACGGCAGGGATCTGTCCGAACTGGGCATAGAGCGCGGCAAAATAATGGGGGATATTCTCAATCGGCTGCTTGAGGAGATAAACGACGAAGCGATTGAAAACACCAAGGAAGCGCTGTCTGCGAGAGCGATGGAACTGTATCGGCAAAACAGATCATAATGCAAAATTACATGCATTTTTTTCGATTGGGTGTTGACTGATTTATTGTATTGATTTTTAGAAACGGATAATTGAGGGGGTTTATATATGAAACCGAAAAATAATTTGAAAAAAATAATATGCATTGCGGCAGTTATCATGCTGACTGCCGTGCTTACAGCGTGTGCCAAGCCGTTTGTCGAGACAGACCTCGTGCGCAAGAGCACTGCGAGCGGTGCGGAAATTCCGCAGGTGCAGGGATTTATGGGGGAGGAAGAAATAAATCAAAAGCTGAGCGATATATTCACGCCGTATGCGGAGCTGGCTTATCGTGCGGTTTCAGATTCCGACGGCGAGCTTCAGGTGCTCTATGAACTGGAAAAGAGCAAGGGCGCAAGCCCGTTCACCCCTGAATACAAGCTGAGCATGAGCATTGCGGACAATGAAAACCACAGCATTGACATAACCGAGGTGACTATCAGCGGAGTGAGCCGCGTGGCGTATGTCTCGCAGTCGGACATGCCGTGGCTCGGCTTGGCGGATGTAATTACAAGTACGTTTGACCTGCGTGATATGGGCATTGACATTGACCTGTCGCAGCTTGACGGGGATGCTGACCAACAGCTTGCTGTTGATATTTTTATCAAGGTCTACGAGGCTTTTGCAGGCGGCGAACTGGATGTGTCGGATATAGCGGTGGGCAGCAGCCGCGGCGAGGTGTATCAGAAGGCGCTTAAACTGGGGCTTATTACCGCCTATGCCGACGCTGACAGCTATGAGCTGAATGACACGATAGAGTGGGCGGATGTGCAGAGCATGATGCAGACCATGCTGGAGTGTATCGAGCACGACGTCTACGGCAGACAGAGCGAGGGCGTGACAGGCGGAGAATTTGCCAAAATGATAGAATTTTTCTGTAATGCCTGCATTGTGGACGGCGAGAGCGGTTCGGGATATTCATGGGCGGATATGTGCGATGTAGATTTTGCTGACGTGGTCGAGGATGCGGGAAAATCCGACACTGTAATAATGCGCAGAGACGCGGCTAAGATCGTCTGGAAAATCAACAGCGCGGCTCCGAATTATAAGATAAGATTTAATGACAACGGACTTCCGCAGATGGAGGACTCCGACAGCATATGGGTGCGCCGCGTGATGAAATACAACCTTATGAACTATTACGGCGATTCCATCCTCTTTGCGCCCAAGCAGAATATGACAGTGCTCAATGCCTTGCAGAACGCGCGAATTTATGTAGGCATAAAGTACACAGACTGGCTGTTTGCGGATGATTATAAATGTAACCACGTCTACAGTGATTATGATGTGATCACGCTCGCGGGCATGATAGTGGATTATTTTTCTGACAGACCCGAAGCCGAGCGCAATGCCGCCGAGGTTAAGACCGTTATCAATGACAGGGATTATGACTGGTTCTATTCTCAGCAGAACACGGGCGAATATTCCGCAGTCAACTGCATGCCGTCGATAGCGACGATGGCGGCGCATTGGTATGATGAAAACAGCTCTGCCACCGTGCAGAAAATGCGCGCGACAAGCGATGTGACCGAGGGTTGGACGGCGTTTGAGCTGCGTTGCGCACTGGATGCCTACAGTGTGCCTTATACCGTGGCAGATGCCGCGCTGAACAACATCACAGCCGCGCTGGACGAGGGCAAGATAGTTCTTGCGCAGTACAGTGACAGACCATACAGCCAGTCGGGGCACTGCTATGTCATCTACGGCTACAAGAAGATCGGCGAGTCGGTCACATTTGTGGTGAATGACTCGGATTCGCTCAGCGACAGGTCGCTCATATTCGGGCGGGAAAAGGGCAACGGCGACGAGCTGGAGGCGAATTTTGCCATGTGGAGCATAAGCCGTTTCGTCAGCGATGTGACAGTTGTAGGCTGAAATTTAAGAATAATAACACGACCGCAGAATATCCTTTATCTAAGGGGCATTTTGCGGTCGATTTGTTTTTATTGATAATTATTTAACAATATAGCAATGCAATTTAACGCGATTTTTATACAACCATATAATAATCTTAAAAACGTATTTACTTCAATGACCGGTTGTGTTATAATACCTTAATGCTGAATCGGGAATTTGTCAAAATCCGCGCTTTTTCGCGATGGACCGAGGACCGACAGGCAGAAGCAGGAATTTTTCGGGTATAATGCCGTGATATAGGGCGAATATCGTGAAGGGAGAAGATTTTTTATGAACTCAAATAACGATAACAAAGAAAAACTTACAGAGGATAACGAGGAAGTTACATCATCTGCGGAAAATGAAAATATTGAAAAGACCGAAAACAACGGGGAAGAGGAAAATTTACTTGAGATAACGAACGGAGAGATAGAGTATCCGCAGGAAAGAGTATCGCTTGCTGACGCGATAAAATATGCTTTTGATATGGACGAAGTAACCTCCGAGGGCAGCGTTGTGGAGGACGCTGACGACGAGGTCGTGTTTGTTGCACCCGACAGAATAATAAATTACATCGAGGATTACCTCAATCATATGGATGATGAGGAGACAGACGACGCGGAGAGCAATGTTGCGGAAATCGAAAGATTTGTGCCCTCCGGCGGCGTGTATTTTTCCACAGCGGAAACC
>JBGUUF010000164.1:0-2636 GCA_045133435.1 Acutalibacteraceae bacterium | reverse complement strand
TGATGTGCTTATGACACATGAGCTGTATCAGATATTCGTTTTTGAGCTGCTCTGCGAGCTTTCGGCTTCTTGCCACATGATCTCTGCTCTCGCAGAACTTTATGGAGTCGCGGTAGAATGTCTGGTCGTTGCCGTAGCCGAATGCCACAACATAAGCGAGGTTGTTGAGGTAATTATACTTCTCGGCGAGCGAGAGGAAGTCGGGGTCGATCTCATACATAATGCCGAAAGCGCCCAACAGATACTGATCATCCCAGCCGCGCATCATCGCAGTATATCTGAGAAGATCCGCCTGGAACATGAGGAAGCCGTTGCCGCTGCCGTAAGCTATGCGCTTACACTCCAGAACGTAATCCATCGCGTTCTGATCATCGCGGCTGTAAATATAGGCGTGGCAGGCAAGCTCATTGAAATTATACTCATAATTTACATCATTGAGTTCCTTGCTGCTTTCCCATATCTGCTTCATTATCTGGCTGGTCTGGATAGCCTCTTTAAAATCGCCGTGCAGGAAAAGTGCATTGCCGTAAATATTATAAAAGAGATATTTTTCTTTATTGGTAATAAATATGCTGCCTGAATCGAGGTTTTCCGAAATACGCTTGCAATAATCCAGCGCCTGCTCTAAGCTGAGAGTGTTCACCATGTTGTTGATCATCTTGAGATAACCGGTGAAATACGCTCTGTCGGGGACAAACGGGACATGCTTGTAATCCGATATTATCATGCTGTCAAATTCCCAATAGAGCATCATGTTTCGGGTCTCGATGTTCTGAGAGAATTTCTCCCACAGGTCAAACATATAATCGGCGACTTCATATTTTTCGTTGAAGTCGGCAAGGACCGAGAAGTGCTTTTCGGTGTTTTTGAGTGTGAGATAATACAGAAACTCGAGCAGAGACTTCTCACAATACTGAAGATTATCGAGTATCAGCAGCAGCGGAATGCTCTCGGAAACTGTATTGAAAATTTTGATTATGTCCTTGATAAAAATGTCGTGCTCATACTCTGCTTCATTACGGATAATGATCTCGGTACGTCTGCATATACCTTTTTCAAAATATGTCTTGAAGATATTCTGGTGCAAAGGATAAACATCACATTTATCGAGGAATTCCATGTAGTCGATATCGGAAAAATATCTCTTATACAACGCACCTATCCAGTCCATAAGCGGGCAATACGCAGGCTGCATGATTCCCGGCTTGAACTGATGATAAAGGGTCTGCACCATTGTTTTATTTTTCATGGCAGCTTCTGTCACGTCATCAAATTTTATAGAGAAGGTATTGCTGTACTTGATGAAAAGCAGCTTGCCGTTTTTTTCGTTGGCATCATTTATAATGGATTCAACCAGGCTGGTTACGTCTTTTTTTGAGGTGGCTTCCATAATGAAATCATTCCTTTGTACCGATAATAAAACCACAGCGATCTGCAAAAATAACAACGCTTGTCTGCATTCATACAGATACACTGTCTTTGCCACTGTCTATACATTTAAAATTATATCAATATTATCTAAGAATTGCAACAATTTTTAATTTTTTTTACTTATTTTTTTGAAATTCTATGGATTTAGCGATAAAATTCAACTAAAAAATCTCTTTCGGAAACTGAAATATCCAAAAGAGATTTATGCTGTGTTATATTTTCTCACAAAAGTCGCTTTTATCGGCAAAATCACAATACATTGTTTATTTATTTGTAAAAGCCCGCGTTGTTGAGAAGCTCCTCCGCCGTTTGAAGCATGCTCTCGCTGATGACATCGCCGCCGTTTATGCGCGCCAATTCCTGCTTGCGCTGCTCGAAATCCAGCGGTGTCACCGAGGTGAAAGTGCGCTCACCCACGACATTTTTTCTTATCAGCATGTGGGTATCCGCCTGCGCCGCCATCTGCGCCAAATGCGTGATGCAGATTATCTGACGGCTGCGGGAGACTTCGTGCAGCTTGACGCCGACCTTGTGCGCGGCACGTCCGCTGATGCCTGTATCGACCTCGTCGAATATCATGGTGTCGATGTCGTCAATATCCGCCAACACGGTCTTTATCGCGAGCATGATTCGGCTCAGCTCACCGCCCGACGCTATCTTGCCCAATGGCTTGGGCGGCTCACCGGGGTTGGCGGATATGAGAAATTCCACCGCATCCGCGCCGTTTGCATTCAGCTCGCAGGGCTGGATATTTACCGCCAACGTCACGCGCGGCATGTCGAGAAATGCAAGTTCGCGTCCCACCGCCTCGCAGAATTTATCTGCGGCACTGCGGCGAAGCGCGGTGATCTCCTCGGCGGCTGTAACTGCCGCTTTGCGCAGCTTTTTGACCTTCTGGCTAAGTTCTTCAAGCAGCTCGTCCGCGAGCTCCATTTGGTCAAGCTCCTTCTGCGCGCGCTCGAGATACTCTATCGCCTGCTGCTCATCACCGTATTTGCGCTGTATTCTGTTTAGCTGCTCCAGACGGTTCTCGATTTCGTCCAGTTCATACGGACTGTATTCGTTGTCCTCATTGAGCGAACGGACTTCGGAGGAAACGTCCTCAAGCTCGTACACCAGACCGCTCAGTCGCTCGGACAACTCACCGCATTCGGGATAAATCTCCGAAATTCCTGACATGTATTCCGCGCACTGCTCCAGCATGG
>JBGUUF010000163.1:0-2670 GCA_045133435.1 Acutalibacteraceae bacterium | reverse complement strand
CGCTCTAAAGACGTCAGAACGAAAAAAACAACTTACGATCTTCAAATTTGGGAGCCTGTCGAGGAAAAGCCGCTTCATACCTTCTTTGCGGGCGTGAATAATGTGAAATTTACGACCTATGACGAATACAAAAAATCGCTCAATGTCGAAGTTTCCGAGAGCGGCATAAAAAACGCAAAACGGCTGAATTCCGTGACAAAATACGCGTCAATAATTTCACTCGCAGCGGGAATTCTGACTGCTTTTGTCAAACAAAGCGGAGTGCTGCTTGTGCTCAGGAGCGTATGTATAATTTCACTGCTCTTGATATTCGGACTGTATTTCGTTTGCGGAAAATATTTTACATTTTACAACCGCCGTCAATATGGACTTATATCTATGGTTGACAGATCCCGCGTCAATATAATATCATCAATGGTATTTTCCGTCTCGGGGACGATATTTGCATGGGAGAGCATGCACGCCGAAATAATTCAGTCCGAGAAGAGTATGTTGTTCGCGCTGATTATTCTTGCGGTGCTGATGTTGATTTTTGTATGTATCAACGTCGGACAAGGACTGAAAATTAGGTATTACATTTTGTTTGCATTTCTGGCACTATGTGCATCACTCTATACCATTAATTTAATCAACTGCGTCTACGATTTCAGCGAGCCGACGGTGCATAACTGCATGATAACCGAAACCGACAATGATAACAGATATGTGACCGTAATCAAGGCAAGCGGAGAAGAGATAACATTCAGAGTGACTGAGGAAGAATTCATCCGCGCAGACAGAGGCGACGATGTTATCGTAACGGAGCACTGCGGTGCACTTGGTATGTCGTGGGCGGAGCTTGACATCAGATTTGTTTAGAGAGCAATAAACCGTCGAAAATAGGAGATAGCGTAAATCGTAAATCAGCAGCATAATTTGTTAAGAGGAATATGAAAAATGAGTTCATCACAAAAATCTACAGGTCAAGTTAATCAAGAACCAATAAGATTTCCTGACTCCATGAAATACGGCGAGAGATCAATCATTGTCACAAGCGGTGAGATGGATGTATATCAAATCATCGACATGGGCGACTGCTATTTTTTCATCTGGATTAGCGATACGGATTATATAACGGATTTCGAGAATATCTCCGACAAAAGGCTAAAGCTGAAAAAGAATTTTGTTGTGTCTAAAAACAGCATTACCTCAACTGACATCGGCGTTGAATACATCGGCAAGGACAAGGACGTGGTTGAATACGCAGAGATAAAACTGCGCTGGTCGGTTCGCGTCAAGGGCAATAAGGGCTGCAAAAAGCAGAAGAAGAGCTTTTCCTTTGAACTTGCAGACGAAATTCCGACAGAAAAACTGCGGTCATTCTTCGACGGTGCGGGTAATGTAAATCTTATGAGCGGCGACGAGTTCGACGACTTGTATTTTCCAAAGCTCAGTCCAAAAGAAAAGCTAACGCGGCGTGTGCTGATGATCGTATTGATTGCAGTTTCCGCGCTGTCAGTGCTGTTTTTCATCATCGGATTAGCGGCAGACAGTGCCGCAACGACCAAGACCATGTTCTCCCTGTGTGCATTGATGCCGCTCGTGATATATGTCCTTAATTTCATGTTCAAACGGTATTTTAAATTCGACAAAGAACACGATTACAGAGATAACCGTAATCTTGACACATTATTATGGCTCTGCGTGCCCACGATAATAAATCTGTTTGTTATGGGCGGCATGAAATATGAACTCACATTCAAAGCAATAATCTTGTGGACGGCAATATCAATTTTGATCACGCTGATATTAGTTGCCGTATATTGGTATTTTTCGTCGAAGGCAACAGGTGCTGCAAATAAGATACTTAACTTTGCAGTTTTCACGCTGATAATCTCACTATCTTCGATTTATATTTTGAATTTTACCTGCGACACAAGCCAGCCGAGCACATATGAAGCTGTCATTATTGATAAACACATTGTAACCGGCATCAAAGGCGGAGACGATTACCGTATTGAAGTCCAAAGCTCAAATAAATCCTCCGAGGAATTTGACATCAGCTATAAAAAATATGAAGCATTGGAAATCGGCGACACTGTTACCATAGGGGAATACAGCGGTGCGTTCGGTATTGAATACTCCATAGTCGAGGTGTGACAATGGAAGCAAAATCAAAAAAGCAAGCCTTGATTTATGCAAACAAATACAAACTATCCTGCCGCAGATTTTCGGATGAATGCGAGCGATACGGCATTGAAATATCGCCCGAAGAAACCGCAGGCTTCGACGAGGGAATGAAAATGTTCCGCAGTCTGTCGAAGAAAGCTTCCGAGGAACTTCGCTTTGAGCCAAGTGAAATCGGCGCGGCGTTTGATCACGTCATGCGCAGGCTGAATCTTCGTTCTGAGGATATTGTTACGGTGTTCGTCGGCGACTGCCTGCTGCTCAACGTCGAAAATATCTTCCCCGTATGCCTGAAAATTCCACTTGGCAAGGCACTGGAATATTTCAGCCGCAAAACAGGCGACACGATCGGTGCGGAGATCCTGGTTGCATCCGAGCATAGCGCGGTGAGCTTGCTTGATGAATTTGACGAGTGGGATGACGAAAAAATATTCGTTACAATAATACTTTAGTTCAAGGAGTTGATATAAAATGTCGTCACCGCTTGCGGACAGAATCCGTCCG
>JBGUUF010000162.1:0-1843 GCA_045133435.1 Acutalibacteraceae bacterium | reverse complement strand
AAGTAATTTAATTATTTAATTAAATATAAGTGTCCCGAATTGGTAATTTTATCGGTTCGGGACACTTTTTATTGTCTGAATCGACTTAATTTGTGAACAATTTGTAAATATACACCAAACTATGTTGACAGGCGACATAGTTTGGTGTATATTTATATCGTCGGATGACATATCGACCGACAACACATTGTCACTCGATATAATTCAAAAAAGGAGATGCTCACATGGGTAAGCAGTCCGAACCGCTGACCGAAAGCTATTTCTACATTCTCATGTGCCTGTATGCAGGGGATAATCACGGCTACGGCATTATGCAGATGACCGAAAAACTTTCAGACGGCAGGGTGAAAATCGGCTCGGGCACTATGTACGGCGCGACAAGCAACATGCTCAAAAAGGGCTGGATTGCCGAGTGCAGCGACGTTCAGGGCAGCGAGCGCAGACGAATGTATTCCCTCACCGAGATTGGCAGGCAGGTATTTCTGGAGGAATACAAGCGCATTTCCGAATTGGCGGAAAGCGCGGAAAGCATTATCAACCAAACGAAACAATAAAAAGGTAAAGGAGAAATTTTATTATGGCTAACAAGGAAACAAGATTTGAAAAGGTATTTACACAGAGCGGCGGTGGGTTAGGCGCAATCGCAACAGAAATCTGGGTGGATAAGGTGACAGGTGTTAATTACCTTTACCACAAGGATGGTTATTCCGGCGGTCTTACTCCACTGCTCGACAGCGAAGGCAAGCCTGTGGTCACTAAATAAATGCTGAGCAGTTGCATGCTGACGGGTATCGCCGCAGGGGCAATTATCGGAATAAGTCTTGGCTTATCAATCGGAAAGCTGCTATCTACAAAAAAGGATGAATTGAATTATGAGTAAGAAAACTAAGAACACCTTTAATGCTTATGCCGCGTGGGACTTTGACAAAGAGGCTGAGGAGTATAATCAAATGTCGGAAAAGGGCTGGCAGCTTGTAAACGGCGGATGTTTCAGCCAGAAATATGAATTTGACGACAGCGTGGTTTACCGCTACCAAATTGACTTCAATAACAAAATTGAAGACATAGCTCGCTACGATGATATGTTCCGCGAGATGGGCTGGGAGCGAGTCAATTCCACCTTCAACGGCTGGCATATTTTCCGCAAGAAATACGACCCATCGCTGCCGGATGAGGAATATAAGATATATACCGACACTCAGTCGCGCAATGAGATGCTCAAACGCTGGCGAAACGTCTCCGTACTTATGACGGCTGCTGTTGCGCTAACAGCTATAGGTCCTCTTGGTCAAGTTTTTAACGGATACAATGCGGTCGGCTCTGTTGCTGTAATCGCAATGTATCTTTTAATGGCAATTATGTTGGTGAGTGCGTTTATTGGCATCAACAATCTTATTAACAACAAAAAGAATAAACACAGGTTTAATTATAATCTGTTTTTGTTTATTTTGATTTTGTCAGCCATTACATTTTTTGTATCCACTTTTGTTGATTCGGAAAATTTTTACTATATGCTCGGAGCCTTGACAGGCGTTGTTATGGTGTTAGCTATAATCGGAATTAAGGCATTAATAAATAAAATCACTAACAAGAAATAAACTGTAAAGCAACATATTGAGGAAACGCTGATTAATTATGAAAAATAAGAAAAATTGGATATTGGGTATAGCACCGCTGTTCGCTTTGGCGGCGATCCTGTGCAAGGGTGTCATCCCGAACGAAGCAAGAATAGCATTGGCGGTCATAGCCTTTACATTGTTCGCAATTTATGTTATAATGTTTGCAGTGAAAAAGGCGAAAGGATGCAGTGACAATGGCTGAATTTGCTAACGCGGCACTGCCG
>JBGUUF010000161.1:0-8573 GCA_045133435.1 Acutalibacteraceae bacterium | reverse complement strand
TGGCGGCTTCAAATGGCGCGCGCTCCGCGTGAACCAACAGCCTATGGCTGTTAACGCCGTAGGGAGTGCAGGTCACAAGCGTCAGCAGATCCTTGTCTTGAACGACCTCCAGCTTGCTCGAATCGTCAGGCTCTACCACGTCTGTACCGGTGACGGTGTATTTCAGCGTCCGGTCAAGGACGTAAATGTAGATTTCGTCGCCGTTTTTCAGCTCGTCGATATCATCGAAGAACTTCTGCGTCGGATAGCCGCAGTGCGCCGAGATGCAGGCGTGAGTGTTTTCGCCGCCGATCGGAAAGGAAGTATGCTCCAAATGCGCTGCGCCTTTCGTCAGCATATCTTCACTCTCTCCGTGGTAAATCGGGAGACGGACATTGATTGAAGGAATCTCCACATATCCCATAATGCCGTCGTCCAAATCGAGAATCTCATCATAGTGAGACAAAATTGAGAGTTTGCTGTCGTCTGTGCTGACGTCGGTTGCCAGTGCATCGTTGTATTTTTCCGCAACGGAAAAATAACCATCTAAATCTTCCTGTGAAAAGGAATCGACGTTATTGTTGTAATCGTCGATTCGACTCTCGTTGTACTGCTCATTGATCGCGTTGCTGATTGCGGGATAGAGGAAGCACACCGCGCTGAACAGTATCAGCGCGGTGGTCAGTATAACGAACAGAGGTTTCAGCTTTTTCATCGTATTAACTTACTTGCTGTTCTTCTTGCTTCTTTTGATGATAATAAGCATCACGCCGCCGAGGACGAGCGAAGCCGCGCCCGCGATGTAGAGGTACATCACATAGCCGCCGGTCTGAGGTACGATCAGCTTGGTATCGGTGACGGTCACGGAAGCGGTTCCGTTTGTGGGAGCGTTCTGTACCCATGTGCCGTTGCTGATGGCAGTGCGGTAGGTCGCGGTGATGGTGACGGGAATGACCTTGCCGTAGACGTTGTAGCCCGAAGGCGCCTGTGTCTCGACGATGTAGTAGGTGCCGCTCTGGAGCTTGACTTCCTCTCCTGCGGAATTGAGGAAGGTCACCTTGCCGTTGGAGTCGGATGTGCCTGAACCGATAGCGCTTTGGTTATTCTGCGCGTTGGCGCTTGTCTTGTAGATGCTGAACTTCGCGCCGCTCAGAGCGGAGCCGTTCTCGTTCTTCTTCATGACGTTAACGCCGTAGGTGTAAACGTACACGGTATTGCCGGGAACGCTCGCGACGGATGAAGAGTTTCCGTAGGTCAGCTCAACATCCTCATTGGGGTTACCGGTTGTGCCTACAACAGCGTACTTGTTAAGAACCGCAGAATAGGTGACGATCACATAGCTGATGTTGGAAGCGTAGAAATCGCTCTTTGCGAGATAGGTTTTGTTCAGCGCGATATTGAACTCTGTGTCCTTGCCGTCGCCCTCGGAGGTAACGTTAAGCTTGTAGTCGGTGTCCTTGGTAAGATTGGCGATCTTTGTCTTGCTGCTGTCTGCGAGGTAAACCTTGACGGAATCCTTGTTGAAGGTCAAACCCTTTGTCATCTTATCCTTGACAGTGTACTGCTCGAGCTTGTTCGAGGTCGAACCGGCGGTTGTGTTGTACAGTGCGAAATCAACGGTGTCGCCGAGGGAAACATCGGTATAATTGACGTTGCTCTTGGTGGAGTTGGTGATTTCCTTCTGTGTGGTGGGCGTATCGTCGGCTACCTTGTTGGCGAGGTTGATCGCGGAAAGTGTGTAGACCCACGAGTTGTTCTGGAAGTAGGGCAGCGCAAACACGGAGTTTGTCACGGATTTCACGCCTGCGGGGTACTTGGTGCATTTGACGTAGTAAATACCCTGCGCCAGACTTGAGAAGGTCTTTGTGGTTGTTGAAGTGGTTGACGTGAAGGTGCCGCAGGATACCGCGCCGGTCGGCATCGCCGTATTGACGGGAGACAGCGAGTCGAGCTTTGTAAGGAGATTCTTGCTATTGCCTGCCTTGACTTCGGTTGCGATGCTGTCAAAAAGCGGAGTGTATACGGTTTCGTTTGTGGTGCCGGATGTTGTTTTGAGGTCTGCGACTCTGAACAGCTCAAAGGTGTAGCCGGGCTTGGAGCAGTTCAGCGTGACGGAAACCTTCTTGGTTTCGTCCAAGACCGTCGCTGCGGACGCGAACGGAATCGCGGTGATGATAAGGGTGAGAATGATAATAAATGCTGATGTGGTTTTGACTAAATACTTTTTCATTGATAAAATCCTCCTGTAATTAAAAAAGCACCCGTTTGGGTGCATAGTGACAATTAGTATTTCTTTTTTCTGTAGTATGTGAATACCGCTAATGCGGCAAAAAGTGAAATCAAGCCTGATCCGTAAAGAGCAAGCCGCCCTCGGGAACCGGTGTTAGGCATGATGATATTGTTGTCCTTAACGGAGATCGTCAGATTGAGCGTCTGCGTACTGTCCGGCGCGATGGTAAACGGAATCTTTTTGCCGTTAGCCATTTTTCCGCTCGGCGCGGTCGTCTCAACGAGGTAGTAACTGCCAAGCGGAAGATTGATCGCGGTCAGCGTTGTGTTGACGGTTGAGAGCGTTGTTACCGATCCGCTTTCCGTATAGGTGTACATACCTTCGGAAACGCGATAGAACGCTACCTCCGTATTATCTGATTTGTAGATCTTCCACTGCGCGCCGACGAGTGCCTGACCGTTGCCGTCGTACTTCTTGATCTCAACCTGACCGGTCTTTTTGCGGTTGATCATCCTGACCGTCTGCACCTCTGTGGTGTCCTGAACGGTGAATGACACATCCTTGCTGAGATTGTACTCTGTCAGGGTTTTCACCTCGTGCAGCTTATATGTCTGCCCGATTTCAAGCAGACCTGTTATCTCATACGGATTGCCGTCGGTCGTCCATGTGGGAATGACAACATTTCCATTGGAATCCAGAATTTGAAGCTGTACGCCCTTGAGCGGATTGTTCCTTTCATCGACCTTGATGATTTGGATTCTGGTCGGCGTCTTTTTGTCGGTGACTGCCAGCTCGTAAAGAATCTCGGTTTCTTCCTTGGCTTCAATCGTTACGGGATAGATAGTCTCCGACAGCTCATAACCGGACGGAGCTTCGATCTCCTTGACGTAATACTGCTCACCGCACGGATATTTATCAGCGGTGAGCGCCTCGCCGTTGCTGTCGGTCTGTGGGAACTGATAAATCAGATTTAAGCAATCTTCATCTGAAAACAAGCCGTAGGTCGCTCCGGCAACGGGATTGCTGCCGCCTTCCTCGGTTTTCCTGAGCTTGATTTTGCCCTCGCACTTATTTTCAACGTTGACGATGACGGACTGATGACCGCTTTCAAGCGCCTGCTTGTAAGTGTCAGCGGATATCTCAAAATCAACGGGCATAGGCTCCGCAAACCGTTCGGGAATACTGTACACGCCGTTTTCCTTCAAGCCGAGCTCCGTCAGGGTGTATCTGCCCTCGGGGAGCGTCAGATAGTAACGCCCGTCGGCAGCGTGAACCTGATGACCTGCGCAAAGCGTTCCCTTTGCCGTGACATGAGCTGTGTATTCCTCGGCTGTATCGCGGTTGACGATTTTGAAATAGTAGTTCGCGGTCGAGCTGCCGTCGTCGGTCGTCTTATTGATCTCCAACGGAATGCTGAAAATATTGGTGTAGTAGCAGTCGTAGATCGTCGTTGTGTTGCTGTCACCGGAGGTGGATTTGAACAGATAGGAGCGGGTCTTCGCTTCCGGCTCATAGAAGTCGGGCATAACGTATGCCGAACCTTCCTTTCTGCCGATTTCCGTCACCTCATAATAATCTGACGGGACAAGCTCGCTGACGTCGCTGCAGTCAAAGTGCTCCTGAACATATTCGCCGACGGTCTGCGTCAAGCCCGCTTCATCGGTGGGACCGAGTATGAACGCGGTGGTATTGTAATATCGGTAAAAGGTCGAAACATTGGATACCTTTATCTGAAAATACCAGCCTTTGAGATTCTCGGCGGTGGAAGCAACGCCGTCGATCGCGTCCTCGTCGCAGTTATCGTACTCGTTTTGTGTGCCGATGACCTTGCGGACTCTGAAATCCGCGTGGAGCTTGGCGTTCTGCGATACCGCAACTTTGACGTTGAAATATGCCGTCGGAGCCGTGACCGTACCGCCCGAAACAACGTCCTGATATGTTGATGCGTAGGCGACGAGCTTCGCCTGATTCGTAGTTGGCACTCCGGTTTTCGCCGCACTCAGCGTCACGGTTTTGCCGGTGGCGTTCAGCTTGGCGGCTGACGGTGTGAGCGTCACCTTGTTGCCGCTCACCTTAACGGTGACGGTTGCGTTACCGACGTCCACGGTCTTGTTATTGAAAGCCGCGAACTGCGCCATCATGCTGTTGCTGTCAGTCAGCGTCAGGGGATTGTACTTCCACTTCTTCGTGACGTTGTTGTACACGGCGCTGAGCGTATAGGTCGGTGATTCGGACGATGCTTTATTGGCAAACGACGGGACGGTCTGCGAGGACGCCATCGCGTTCTCAATGCGGCGGTAGGCATTGGAGATATTGCCGTTGCAGCCGTCGGCGCAGTACATGGACAGATATCCGTTGCCTTTCAGCGAGTACGGTGCGGTCGCGTTTCGCTCTCCTTTACTGATTTCCCAAATGATGAGCTGTGTTGCAATGTAGCACTCGTCGGAGTTGATCGAGGTGTTTCCTTTTATATTGGAAAAGTTGCCCTCTCTGCCGTAACAGAGAGCGGTATTGACCGCTTCTTTCTGATTGGCTGATAAACCCGCCCAAACGCCGCTCGAGGTCGTCTGCGTCAGGGAGGAGCCCGTGTTCAGCGCCGCGCCGGGCTGAATACAGTAGGCGCGTGAACCGTTGACGCTGATCAACAGCGCCGACTCGCCGACATACTGACCAATCATCGCTCGACGAACGGTTATGACATTTCCGCCGGTATCATAGCAAAACGCAAAGCTCGGATAATAGCTCGCGCCGACCGAATTGTCACTCAACATAGCGGAATATTCCTTTTTGGAAATATATCCGCCGTAGGACACCAACTCACCGAGCTCATCATTGGAAATGTATTCGCCGTAGCTGCTGAGATCAACGTCGCTGCCGCCGATCTCCGCCGCCTTGACTGCATCCATTGTTACAGAGCAGGCTGTCAGAAGGGCAACTGTCAAAATGAGCAGAACGGCGACCGCTCTTTTAATAATGCTTTTCAAGTTTTCTCTCCTTTCCTTTGAAATATATGGTTGTAGGGGTTCGAGGGTCTGTCGCGTGTACGGTAAAAGTGTTTCATGTGGATTTCCTTTCACAAATTAAATAGAACCGGTCAAAACCGCCGTGTCCGTTCGAGACGCAGGTGATCAGCGTGAGCAAATCCCTGCCCTCGGTGATGTAGCAGTCTGCCGATTCGTCTTTTTTATGGATTTGTTTGTCAATGACCTTGTAGGTCAGGGTGTTCCAATAATTCTCGACGGTGATCTCATCGCCGATGCTCAGACTCGGAATGTAGTCGAAGAAGATCCTGCCGATATATCCCGAATGCCCCGACAGCACACAGTTGGTGCTTTCTCCGCCGATGGGGAGCGAGGTATATGTCATGTGAGCGGCTCCGAGAGCCATGTTGTCATCATTTCCGCCGAGATAGATTGGAAGCTCCAAGCCGATAGACGGTGCGGAGATATATCCGTAAACGCCGCTTGTGATTCCATAGCTGCTCAAATCCAGCGACGGTTTCAGATATGACTGTTCGCTGACGAGCAGCTCGTGCTGGTGCTTTTTCAAATTCTCGTTGTACGCTATGCTGTCGGAATAAAGGCGGTCAAAGTCAACATTTATGACCGAATCAGGTAACTCGCCGTTTTCGTTGTTACCTTCTTCGTCCTCAATCTGCCAAAGAGGATCGTTTTCTGATTTCGCAGGGTCTGCCGCCGGATTGCTGTTCGATATGCTGTTCTCGGATGAATCGTTCTTTTCCGTCGGCTCATCGGATGTTGCCTTGCTTTTCAACGCCTTGAAATCCTCAATAGTGGTATGGGCTATTTGCTCACCGATGCGGTTGGATATTCTTGGAGCGATCAGCATTACCAAGCCTGCTGTTAAAATGACTACCGCAATTACCGAGAGTAGTTTTCGCTTCATGTTTTTGGTTCATCTGTGATCTGTATTGCTCCCAAACCGAATTTGCGGATTGCCATCGCGTTACAGATAAGCGCAAAGGTTTTTGCGTTGATCAACTTATTGTCAGCAAGATCGTTGATGGTGATGTGTTTGGTGCCGAGATACAAATCCTTCGCCGCGCAATAGAGGGGATAGGAATGCTCGGAGCAGTTCTTCGGTCGGAGCTTGCCGAAGCTGATGCCGTGGTTCTCGACATATCTCCGTGTTTGATTCCATAGTAGGAAATCGGCTGTCAGTAAATACAGAGCCGCGACAAGCGCGCAGTTCTTTCTGTCATACTTTCCGATCCTGTCGAGTGCTGCGTTAAAACTCAGTCTGTGCTGTTCGCTCAAGAATGTCATGGGGATGACCTCGCTTTCCTTTATATATTTTCTCAGTCGGCGGAGAAACCCGCTGTGCTTGATTTCAGACATTGTTTCTTTCATTACCTCTTTGAGTGAAGCGACGCCGACGGCGATCCGTTCCTCTAAGCAAACACAGCGAGGAACCTTGCAGCCTCTCAGCTTACCTCCGTAGTGTTCGCACAACCGGCAGTCACACATGTCTGCGGTATACTCAAATCTGCTGGTCACGACGATTCCCGAACCTCTCGGGTAAAAGTTCGGTATGCCCTTCATCATGCTTTCGATGCTGCGGTCATACCGGTTTTCTGTAAAATACATTGATTATCAACTCCTTCAAAATTTTTTGAAAATAAAAAAAGAGCCAACCGCTTATTTCTAAACGATTGGCTCTGAAAGTGAGATTTTTTTCAATTGTAAGTAGTATTCCTTAAGTTGAATTGCCTAAGAAAAAGTTAATTTTGTAGACTGGTTTTCTGTTCTTCGGGGGTTCATTTCCCTGAAAAACGGTAAAATAGCCGTTTTACATCTACGTTTTTGTACGCTCGCGGACATGCCTCTGAGACGTGAAAAAGCCCGATAAAATCGGGCTTTTCGGGGCGAATATCTTTTTTATTCGCATAGGATGGTGCGCCAACAGGGACTCGAACCCCGGACCGACCGGTTATGAGCCGGTGGCTCTAACCAACTGAGCTATTGGCGCGTATCAAACAACAGAAAATATTATAGCAGAAAATTAATAAACTGTCAATAACTTATTGTCTAACTTAAAAATTTGTGTTATACTGTATTTTGTGAAAAAATTGCAAATGAGGTATGATTATGGCGAACATCAAAGCATTTAGAGGAATGAGATACAACACCGAAAAAGCGGGAAAGCTCGCCGAGCTGTGCTGTCCACCTTATGATATTATCAGCGAAAGCGAGCGATTGGCGTTTATTGATTCAAACGAATACAACGTCATCCGCCTTGAGCTGCCTAAGGACGGCGACGACGTTTACCGCACCGCCGGCGAGGTGCTTGATGCCTGGCGCAAGCAGGGCGTTTTGATTCACGAGGACAAGCCAGCTGTCTATATTTACGAGGAGGAGTTCAACGCCTACAACAAGCGCCGCAGCATTAAGGGTATTATCGCGCGCGTTAAGATAGAGGAGTTTTCCAAGGGCGTGATTTTGCCGCACGAGTTCACGCTTTCAAAGGCAAAAGCCGACAGATTTAACCTTATGAAGGCAACAAACTGCAATTTCAGCCAGATTTACGCTCTCTATATGGACGAAGAACACACCACGCTTAACACAATCGACGCGTTGTCAGCAGGCGACCCGGACTGCAAGTTTACCGACGGCGACCGCATTACCCACAAGCTTTGGATTATCACAGACGAGGACGTTATCGCTAAGCTTGTTGCCGATTTTTCCGGCCGCAGGCTGTACATAGCAGACGGCCATCACCGCTACGAAACCGCGCTTAATTACCGCGACTACTGCCGCGAAAATGGCATTTCCAAGCCGGGCGATCCGCAGGATTACCAGATGATTTACCTTGTTGATATGGAGCACCCGGGACTTGTGGTTTTCCCGACTCACCGTATGGTTCGCGATTTGAAAAAGTTTGACAGGAATAATGTGCTGTCTGCCTGCGAACAATATTTTGAGATTACGTGTTATAAGAATGTAAGCAACCTTAATTCCAAGCTTTCCGAGCAGTACAAGCTCGGCAAAAAGGCGTTCGCTTTTTATGTCGGCAAAGGGGAGTGGTATTTGCTCGTGCTCAGGGACATCGAGGTTATGAACAAGGCTTTGCCCGGTTTAAGCCCTGCCTCCAGACAGCTTGACGTAAGCGTGCTCCACACTTTGATTCTTGAAAAGGTTATGGGAATCGACAAGGAAAATATGGCTAACCAAACCAATCTTACATACACTAAGTTCTTTGAGGAAGCAATTATGAAGGTTGACAGCGGCGAGTTCCAGTGCTCGTTTATTCTCAATCCCACGCGCGTTACGGAAATTCGCGACGTTGCCGCGGCAGGCGAGAAAATGCCCCAGAAGTCAACCTACTTCTATCCCAAGATGATTAC
>JBGUUF010000160.1:0-1949 GCA_045133435.1 Acutalibacteraceae bacterium | reverse complement strand
ATCGTCGCGCAGAGAATAAGCACTATCCTGCACGCGGACAATATTCTGGTGCTGGACAACGGCTCGATAGTCGGCAGCGGTACTCACGAGGAGCTGCTGAAAAATTGCGAAGTATACCGTCAGATAGCGCGCTCACAGATGTCTGCAAGCGAACTCGGCATTGAGGAAGGAGGCAGCGAAAATGAATAATAACGAAAACAGAGAAAAATATTCCGCACCTCGCCGCAGAGGTCCGGGTCACGGTCCGGGCGGCGGAATGCGTCCTGTGGAAAAGGCTAAGGATTTCAAGGGTTCTATCAGCAAGCTGGCAAAATATATCGGTTCCTATAAAGTTGGAATATTTTTCGTTGTCATTTCCGCCGCGCTTGCGACCGTATTCAACGTAATAGGTCCTAAGATCCTCGGCAAGGCGACCACAGCGCTCTCCGAAGGTCTGATGGCTAAAATCTCCAACACCGGCGGCATTGATTTCGGCTACATCGGCAAGATACTGCTGTTTGTGCTCGGTTTGTACGCATTCAGCGCGGCATTCAGCTTCATTCAGGGCTGGATAATGACGGGCGTCACCCAAAAGGTCGCCTATCGCCTGCGCCGCGAGATCTCCGAAAAAATCAACCGCATGCCAATGAAATATTTTGAGAGCCGCACCTACGGCGAGATACTGTCGCGCATTACCAACGACGTTGACACTCTCAGCAACGGCCTCAATCAGAGCATTACACAGCTCATCACATCCACCGCGACCATGATAGGCGTGCTGGTCATGATGCTCAGCATTTCTCCCCTCATGACGCTCATTACACTGGTGGTTCTGCCTGTGTCGATGATACTCATGTCACTGGTCATGAAGCATTCGCAGAAATACTTCAAAATGCAGCAGGAATACCTCGGTCACGTCAACGGTCTGGTCGAAGAAACTTACGGCGGACATCAGGTTATAAAGGTTTACAACAAGGAAAAATCCACCCTTGAGGAATTCAACAAGACTAACGATGTTCTGTATGAATCCGCGTGGAAATCACAGTTCCTTTCGGGCATGATGCACCCGATAATGATGTTCGTGGGCAACCTCGGATATGCCGCAGTTGCCATATCCGGCGGTTTTCTGGCGATAAACAGCGTCATCACGATAGGCGACATTCAGGCATTTATCCAATATGTAAAGAACTTCACCCAGCCGATACAGCAGATAGCGCAGGTCATCAATCAGGTGCAGTCGATGGCGGCGGCGGCAGAGCGTGTATTTGAATTCCTCGAGGAAGATGAGGAAGTTCAGGTTCTCGAAAATCCCGTCAAGCTCGAAAAGGTCGAGGGCAATATCAAGTTCGACCACGTCAGCTTCGGCTACGACCCCGAGCAAATAATCATCCACGATTTCAGCGCGGATGTGCATTCGGGGCAGAAAATCGCTATCGTCGGTCCGACCGGCGCGGGCAAGACCACTATGGTCAAGCTGCTGATGCGCTTCTACGACGTCAACAGCGGTGCGATAATGCTCGACGGTCACGATGTCAGGGAATTCAACCGCCGCGAGCTTCGCGAATCCTTCGGCATGGTGCTTCAGGACACATGGCTCTTCCGCGGCACGATAATGGAAAATATCCGCTACGGCAGAATCGACGCGACCGACGAAGAGGTCATCGCGGCGGCTAAGGCGGCTTACGCGGATTCGTTCATCCGCACCCTCCCCGGCGGCTATCAGATGGAGCTTAACGAGGACGCGAGCAACGTATCTCAGGGACAAAAGCAGCTTCTCACCATAGCTCGCGCCATCCTTGCGGACAATAAAGTGCTCATTCTCGACGAGGCGACTTCCTCCGTCGATACTCGCACCGAGGAGCACATCCAGAAGGCTATGGATAATTTGATGAAGGGCAGGACCAGCTTTATCATCGCGCACAGACTGTCCACTATCCGCAACGCAGACCTGATCATCGTAATGAAGGACG
>JBGUUF010000159.1:0-2960 GCA_045133435.1 Acutalibacteraceae bacterium | reverse complement strand
CTTTAGCGATCAGGTTACCGCCTTTGTCGGCAACCTTGACCAGCGTTTTTCCTACTTTGCCCTTAATCGAAGCTAATACAGCCATTATTCATCCTCCGATTCAACCTGTGTATTCAAAAGTCCGCCTATGTATTCTCTGGTGTCTTGAATCAATCTCAAGTGAGATTTTTTATTTTTAATGTCGTTATTGATTTCTTCGATTTTAAGCTCAAAATCGTGCAGCTCTGAATTAAATTTACAAAGCTCCATTTTGATTTTGCCAATCAAGTCAGCTGTCCATTTCTCAAAATGCCTTCCGTTTTCGGTACGGACGTCGGCAATGCGCTTTGTCACTACCTTTGAAAACTCTGTAATGAGGTTTTCACAGCATTTTCTGTTGTTGTAAATATCCTTTAAACCCAGAATAGGCAGGATTCCCATATTAATTGCGCTGTTTTCGCTGAGGTCAAATTCCACACGCTCCTGTATCATATCGTCCATATCAAAGATAACCGAATCGAGTATTGCCTTCTGCTCTGCACTGAGCGAATCCTCTCCCATAACGATTTGCTGGCAAATCTTCTTGAAAACTGATGTCCTTTTAATCCAAAATGCATCAAGCGTTTCATTTGCCGACACGGAATAATCGTTGATTAACACGTTGTATTTGTTCTTGACGTATATCTGCATCTTTGAAAGAGCATATTTATTATCATAGTGCAGAGATTCGGCAAGCTGCTTGTATTTGTTCCACTGGGCTTCAAAATCTTTATAAATATCCAAATCCCATGAGCTTTTAATGTCAGTAAACGGATTGAAATCGTAAATTAAATCCTTATCCTGCTTATACTGTTGCAACAGTTCATCCAAAACTTTTTCGGATTCTGTCAAGCTATACTGTAAACTATCAAGACGCTGATTATCAATTTTGTCAATTAATTCGCGTTTCTTTTCGTCAAAACGATATGAAATATCATCAAGCTGCTCATTCAATTGAATTTCAGCGTTCTCTATTTCCTTGCTGCATATTTCTATCGCCTGTTCAAGATAATCAATCGCCTGCAAACACTTGTTGTACAAGGCGTAACGCTGTGCATAATCGGAAACCTCGTTTTCAATCCCGGCAAGTCCGCTGTTATAGAAAAGCTGTTTGCTCGTGGTAAGCTCCTTTTCGTCAAGCGTCAGTTCCTTGCTTTTGTCAATAATATTGTACTGAAAAAGCTTCCTTTCGCCGGATTCATACTTCCTGCACTTATCATCAAAAATTTCAAAGGTGTCTTCATCAAACCAATCGTCCTCGTTATGCGGATTTTCCTTTTTGGAGGCCAGCGCGATAATGGAAGATAAGAAATAGATACGTGTGGATTTCCATTTAGTAATCTTTAAATCCTCACACTTATCTCGCTTGTTGTTGAGGGCGTTTGCGCCCTTTTCGTCAGATTTATTGACCACAATAATCGCATTGGCAACATCTAAAGCTGTTCCTGTTTTTTCAATCAGCGAAAGCAGCTTATCGTTGTCGGTGCTGTCCATTGTGTCAGGCGTAGTGAGAAACACCGGCAACGCGTTTGTTTGGCTGTCAAGCGAGGATTCCAAGATATCCAAGTGTTTCTTGTTGGTGTCGGAATTTGATCCGGGCGTATCGTAAATCACAAAATCAAATTTCCCTGTTGGCAGCGATGAATTACGAAACGGAACAAAAATGTTGATAACTTCTCCGACAGAGTGTTCCGCGTTATCTGTCAGCTTACCCTTATTAATCAGCGAAAGCAGGTCATTTATTTCAAAAGCAGGATTATCATGCTTTTGTATTTTCTCAAGTATACTGTCCTTCAAGGTTGTATCCGAAATACCATCTATACTGATTTCACCGTCAAAATTGATAGTGCATGGTATTCCGTCAACATCAAAAAATACGCTGTAATAATCTGAACAGTGTATTCTAAAAACTTTTGCTGTTGTTGGATCGGAACCACTTGGCAGAATTTCCTCACCAATCAGGCTGTTGATAAACGCCGATTTTCCCGCGCTATACAAACCCAATACACATACAGAAACAGAGGGCTTTACCGTGTCCTCGTACTTTTGAATCAGCTCTATGATATTTTCTTCCTGATATTCTTCCAGAGTGGTTTTAACTTTGTTGAACCTGTCTTTAATTTCAGCCATTACATAATCAGCGCCATAGAAAAACTCTTTGTTCTTTGTGCAAACGATATTGCTGTCGGCATAATACAGCTCGATAACACGGCACAAATCACGGTAATCGTCGTCGTTGCCGATAAAATCAATCTCCAAACCAATATTGCCGCGATTAAAATTGCGGTTAATGATTTCCATGATTTCAAAAGCGCGGTTTTGGATGGTGGCGTTGACATATTTTTCACTCACCAGCTCCGAGCTGTATTCTTCGATTCGTACAAATTCACCCTCCGCAGCGTCAAACCACTTGTAGTCAATGACTTTTGCATACGGATCGCATATAATTCTCATTTTATTAATTTCAGCCATACTAACATCCTTTGAATTGTTATTTTGTGATTATCACAAATTTATAATTTCTGATTAAAATTATAGCAAACAATTTATAGAAAATCAACATAATAACTATAGACGGTTTACTTTTTGATAACTTTAAATTAATCATAACCCTTTAGATAAATCCTTTAGCTTATTGTATTTAATACATAAAAAAGTTTCAGGTATATAGCATTCGGATTTATAACCGGACTTCCATTTCACTCTCTGCTGTAAAGTAGTTCTGCCATCAGCCTGTCGCCTAACCGAATGCCGTTGATAGAACCCTCACATTCACTTAAACAGCATAGTGCTGTCATTTTGCCTTTATGTAAATTTTTACCTCTGTTACGATAACGCTGTCGTGATTCGCAACATATTTATACAATTCTTCTAATTATTCATACGTGAGTCACGTGTTATGCGTAACCCGAAGCCTGTCAGAATAAGACCAATCGCACGAA
>JBGUUF010000158.1:0-7778 GCA_045133435.1 Acutalibacteraceae bacterium | reverse complement strand
TGGAAACATCCCCACGGCGACGGCTCGGTGACATACACCAAGCTGGCGGGCGACGTTCTGCTGGATGACGTTGATTTTGAATACGAAGAAGGCAAGCCCGTCCTCCGCAATGTGTCGATTTTCGCCAAACCCGGTCAGAAGATAGCCTTCGTCGGCGCAACAGGCGCGGGCAAGACTACGATAACTAACCTTATCAACCGCTTCTACGACATCGCAGACGGCAAGGTTCGTTATGACGGCATAAACATCAACAAAATCAAAAAGAGCGACCTTCGCCGCTCTCTCGGCATCGTTCTTCAGGAAACCAACCTCTTCACAGGCACGGTCATGGAAAACATCCGCTACGGCAAGCTCGACGCGACCGACGAAGAATGTATTGCCGCCGCCAAGCTCGCAGGCGCAGATGACTTCATCACCCGTCTTCCCGACGGCTACGACACTCAGCTCTCGGGCAACGGCGCAAATCTCTCGCAGGGTCAGAGACAGCTTCTCTCAATCGCCCGCGCGGCAGTTGCCGACCCGCCCGTAATGATTTTGGACGAGGCTACCTCCTCCATCGACACCCGCACCGAAGCGATAGTTCAGCGCGGCATGGATGCTTTGATGCAGGGACGCACGGTATTCGTAATAGCACACCGCCTTTCCACCGTCAAGAATTCCGACGTTATCATGGTTCTCGACCACGGCAGGATCATCGAGCGCGGCAGTCACGACAAACTCATTGAGCAGAAAGGTCAGTATTACCAGCTCTACACCGGCGCATTTGAATTGGAATAATCAATACAGCATAAAAAAATCGCCCTCGATTTCACACTGAATGAAATCAAGGGCGATATTTTTTTATGATACCGATGAGAGGTCAAACTCGCCGTTTTGCTCCTTGGTGTAATTTTCGACCCATATCAGAATGGGGTATGGCTGAGTCTCCTCATAGACCCAGTTGTCGGAATAGTAGCCGACTGAGCCGTTTTCCAGCGATACAGCCGCACTCACCGAGCCGTCATCATATGCGACAACGCAGGCGGCATATGTCTGATCGGTCATGGATCCGTAATATATCGTTGCGCCGATGCCGTCATGCAGATGAATCTGTCCGCCGTATTCATAGGGGGTATTTGTGCCCGTCGTGTCACTGCGCTCAGAGGTGTAGGTCTGGAAGCAGGAGAGCAGTCGGAAATACACCGAATCACCCATCATTCGCTGGAGCACATTGTCACTGCTCTGCGACAGAATGCCCATTTCGTAGAGACTGCTGTTGATATAGCTTTCTTCGCGGGCAAAAATCCCCGTAATATAAGCGTTTTCTTCAAAACCCTCAAAGGCGGTCCATTCTACATCTTCCCCCGTCGTGGTGAAGATGATATTCAGCATGGAATCATCCGAAGCATCAAAGAAAAACTCAATATAGCTTCGCGGGTCCTCGGCATAATAATAGGCTGTTTCACCCTCAAAGCTCGCGTGGCAATCCTTTAGCTCACCCGCCTTGTTGCCGTTGTAGACCGTTATCGTGAAGTCAAAGCCGTCCTTGCCCGCATTCTTGATCTCAGCATAACAGCGTGCCGACGGAGCATCGCCCTGACGGTACCATGTGCCGTTCCAATCGGAAGCGCGTCTGCCACCCGCCGAACCGCATGCGGTAAATACAGTCAGCATTACCGCCGCAGACAGGATGAATAAAATTACTCTGTTTAATTTTCGCAAAAGACATCTGCCTCCTTGTGGTTTCATTATAGGTTGTTTATCCAACCTTCTGCGGCTATTTTTTCTATGCAGTCGCATGCAGTTTCCACGCCGTTTTCCTTGCTGAGCATCTCGGCAACTTCGCGCGCTTTCTGCTGCATTTCAGGAGAATCCATCTCAAGCAGAGCATTCGCCAAATTCTGCGCGTTGAGCTTTTTGCGCGTGATGAATTTGGGACCGCAGCCCATAGAATAGATCCTCTCGCCCCAGAACTGCTGGTCGCCGCCAAACGGCACTATCAATGCAGGTTTGCCTGCTCTGAGCGCCGCAGCCGTCGTGCCTGCGCCGCCGTGATGCACCACCGCGCTCACCTGCTCAAAAAGCCAGTCGTGCGGACAGTAGCCCACCATGTATATGTTATCGGGTAAATTTTCCTCGGAAAATCCGCCCCATCCCTTTGATATTATCGCGCGCTTTCCGCTTATCTTCAACGCCTCAACGATTATACTGCGAAGCTCGTCAAACGAACCGCTCGACATGCTTCCAAACCCCAGATAAACAGGCGCAGGACCTGCATTGATAAACTCAAGCAGTCCGCTGTCCGGCGTGTAATCGAGGTTATCCTTATCCTCAAAGAAATACCCGCAGATGTGGACATTATCGCCGTATTCCTTCGGGCGGGGCATTATCACATTGCTGTAAGCCATGATCTGATCCATGACCTTGCCGTCGCTGCGGTTGTAGAAATATTTTGTCTTGGGCAGGTCATGCTTCTTAAACCAATTGCCCAGCGCCTTTTTATACATATTCGCAGCATTGTAATAGCTTATATCAAGGGTCGTGCGGTTATAATGTCTTTTCATAGGACCCGGAAGCGGCAATTTCGGAAATACATATTGTGTGAAATCAGAGCATTTCATATCCGGGAAATAGCCTATGCGGGCATATGGAATCTTAAACTTTTCTGCAATATAAACCGCCATTGATGAGGACGGAGCGGAATACAATATAAGGTCTTTCCCCTCGAAATTTTCCAGCAATACCTTTTCGATTTCGGGGTTGAGCTTTGCTATGTATTCTCTCATCTTAGAAAGAAGCTCATACCACGCATTTTCGGGATTGGTGACAATATCCATGTATTCATCGACATTGCCCGGAAATGCGGCAAATTCCGCACCGCACGAAGTAACGGAATCTCTGAACCTCTCGTCCGCGATTATCGTAACACTGTGATTTCTTTTGATAAGTCCCTGAGAAAGTACCACGCACGGACGGACATCTCCCGTAGAACCAACACATAATATTGCTATTTTCATATAAACATTACCATCCTTAATTATAATTTCCAGCCTTCCGCTGCTATCTTTTCTGCCACGTCACAAGCATTTTTAACGCCATCCTCCTGCGCCAGCTTGTCAGCTATATCGCGCGCCCTCTGCTGCATTTCAGGCGAATCTGTTTCAATCAGCGCTTTCGCCAGCTTTTTAGCGTTGAGCTTTTTACGTTTTATCGGCTTGGGGCCGCAGCCGAGTTTATTTATCTGATCACCCCAAAACGTCTGGTCTGCTCCAAACGGAATTATCACAGTCGGCTTGCCCGCTCTCAGACCGGCAGCGGTAGTACCCGCGCCGCCGTGATGCACCACCGCGCTCACCTGCTCAAAAAGCCAGTCGTGCGGACAGTAATCCACCATGTATATATTATCGGGCAAATTTTCCTCGGAAAATCCGCCCCATCCCTTTGATATTATAGCACGCTTTCCGCTGATTTCCAACGCATTAATGATCAATTTGCGCAATTCTTCAAATGAACCGTCTATCATGCTTCCAAAGCCTATATATACCGGAGGTTCACCGGCGCTCAAAAAGTCTTTAAGCTCATCGTTTGGAGTGTAATCAACATCAGCCTTGTCTTCAAAAAGATAGCCGCAGATGTGGACATTTTCTCCGTATTCCTTGGAACGCGGGCAGATAGTCTCACTGTAAGCCATCAAATGATCCATAGGCTTACCGTCACCGCGGGTATAAAAATACTTAGTCTTTGGAAGATCATATTTTGTGACCCAGCTCTTTAACGGTTTCCTGCAAATATTTATGGCAAGGTGGTATGATATTTTATTAGCCATACGATTATAAAAGCTCTTTAAAAACTTCGGCATGGGCAATTTGGGATAGACGGGAGGTGTAACATCTGAGCTTTCGAGATCGGGATAATAATTCAGACGAACATAAGGAATCTTGAGCCTTTCTGCAATATAAACCGCCATAGATGAAACTGAATTGGCATAGACCACAATATCGCTGCCCTCAAAGCTATCCAAAAGGACACGCTCAATGTCATCCTTGAGATCGCCCATATAATCTCTCATTTTTTTCATCAGTTCAAAGGGACCTACATTTGGGTTGGCAGCAATATGCATTACCTCATCTATATCCCCCGGAAATTCTGCAAAATCAGCGCCAACCGACTTAACAAAAGATTCAAAACGGTCATAAGTAACGATAATTACCTCGTGACCCCTTTTTATCAATTCCTTTGAAAGCATAACACAGGGACGAACATCCCCTGTGGAGCCTATTGCAAGTATGGACACCTTCATAAACGAACTATCACCCTTTGCACATTAAAATTTTAAACTTCTCAATATCTTTATAAATGCTTTAAACTTCATAATAATTAAATAAAATTTAAAAGTCAAGGAAATTTAACGGTTAAAATAATTTTTTACATTATCACAAAATTAATAAAAAATTTCACAACTAAAATGTTCATATTTGGAAACACTTACAACAGTCTTAATGCTTTTCAGCAATAATATATTTCGGTCATTTTCCATTCACCGTCGTTTAATGCAAAAACCGCCCTCAATTCGATATTGACGCACTCACCCCAATATCCGACTGTTACGCTGTTTTCATCGAGAGACAGCCATGAAAGTTCGACCTGATAAGGCTTGACCTCTTCGCTGAGCTGACACGATTTGACGTTCCTGCAATGCTCGGCACAAGCTTTTGAACAGAACGATTGCACCTCGCGGTCGAATTCGGAAATGCGTGCGACGACCTCCCTCACCCACTCGGCGTCGGCAATATTACCTGATATTTCAATATCGCCAATTATCAGACTGTTCACACAAGTTTGTGCATTGTCCAGTGCCGCAAGCAGTTCATCTTTATCATATCGGTCGGGTTTAAAATATTGCTCATATTCAAAATTCAAAATCATCTCTCCCTTGGATATTTCTCAAATCACATAATACTCTGTTTATACCTCAGATGCAAGTGATACCGCCGCCGTTTTACCCGATTTTACAGCGTGATATGTAGATTATACTGTTTTAATATGTAAAAAAAGTAAAAATTTTATGTCTGATGTAAATAAATATTGAAAATCGACTTGAAAAATGCGAGTGTGTGTGGTATAATGTTTCAGAAATTCGCACGCCGAGCTGTGAGGATTACGGTGCAGATCATTAATTCTGTTTTCCCTCATTTGCTTAAATTTTATTTTTCAATGGGCTTAAAGCATCGGCGGAGGTATTAACCGGGAGGAATTTTCATTATGGCAGTAGCATCTATGAAGCAGTTGCTTGAAGCAGGCGTCCACTTCGGACATCAGACAAGACGTTGGAACCCGAAAATGGCTGAGTACATTTTCACAGAGCGCAACGGCATCTACATCATCGACCTTCAGAAGACAGTTAAGAAGCTCGACGAAGCTTACATGTTCATCAGAAGCGTTGCAGAAAACGGTGACTCCGTTCTCTTTGTAGGTACAAAGAAGCAGGCTCAGGATTCCATTAAGGAAGAAGCAATCCGCTGCGATTCTTACTTCGTAAACGAGAGATGGCTCGGCGGTATGCTGACCAACTTCGTTACAATCCGCCGCAGAATCGCTCGTCTCAACCAGCTCAACACAATGGCAACAGACGGCACATTCGACAGACTTCCCAAGAAGGAAGTTATCAAGTTCAACCTCGAGATCGAAAAGCTCGAGAAGTTCCTCGGCGGCATCAAGAACATGACAAAGCTCCCCGGCGCTCTCTTCATCGTTGACCCGAGAAAGGAAAAGATCGCTGTTGCAGAAGCTAAGAAGCTCGGTATCCCGGTAGTTGCTATCGTTGACACAAACTGCGATCCTGACGACATCGACTATGTGATCCCCGGCAACGACGACGCTATCCGCGCTGTTAAGCTCATCGCTTCCGTTATCGCAAACGCTATCATCGAAGGCAGACAGGGCGAGCAGGCTGAAGCTGAGGTCGAGGCTGCTGCAGAAGAAGTCGCTGAGTAATTCAAAAAATCATTTAATTTAAAATAAAAATTCACGATTTAGGAGGAATTTAACATGGCTTTTACAGCTAAAGACGTTGCAAACCTGAGAGAAAAGACAGGCTGCGGCATGATGGACTGCAAGAAGGCTCTCACAGAGTCCGACGGCGATATGGACAAGGCAATCGACATTCTGCGCGAGAAGGGTCTGGCTGCTTCTCAGAAGAAGGCTGGCAGAATCGCTGCAGAAGGTACAGTATATGCATTAGTAGAGGGCAACACAGGTGTTGTCATCGAAGTTAACGCAGAGACAGACTTCGTTGCTAAGAACGCAGAGTTCATGGCATTCGTTGACACATGCGCAAAGACTGTTATCGCAGAGAATCCTGCTGATGTTGAGGCTCTCCTCGCATGCAAGGCAGTCGGCTCCGACATGACAGTTGACGCTCTCCTCAAGGAGAAGATCCTCGTTATCGGCGAGAACATCAAGATTCGCAGATTCGAGAAGTACGAAGGCGCTGTTGTAACTTACGTTCACGGCGGCGGTCGCATCGGTGTTATGGTTAAGTTTGACACAACTGACGAAGTTGCAGCTAAGGCTGAATTCAACGAGTTCGCAAAGGACGTTGCAATGCAGATCGCTGCTGTCAATCCCCAGTACATCGCTCCCGAGAATGTACCTGCTGAGGTCGTTGACAAGGAAAAGGCTATCCTCACAGAGCAGCTCCACAACGATGAGAAGAACAAGAACAAGCCCGCTGCTATCATCGAGAAGATCGTTGCAGGTCGTATCAACAAGTTCTACGAGGAAGTTTGCCTCCTGAACCAGGCATTCGTTAAGGACGGCGACATCAACGTAGCTAAGTATGTTGAGAACACAGGCAAGGCTCTCGGCGGCGACATCAAGGTTGCATCTTTCGTTCGCTTTGAGAAGGGCGAAGGTCTTGAGAAGAGAGAAGACAACTTCGCTGACGAAGTTGCAAGCATGATTAAGTAATTTAATTATTTAAGCATATATATTTCCCCCGAATCGGTAAATTTATCGGTTCGGGGGATTTTTTGCGTTATGTTAATAACTTAAAAGTACTTGACAATAATGATAATTGCATAGTATAATGTTAATAGTGAGGTGGAAATATATTTGCACAACATAATTTTTTACAAAGATAAAAAGGGCAGACAACCCGTTTTAGAATATTTGCAGGAATTAAGCAAACATAAAGACAAGGACAGTCGAATAAAACTTAATAAAATACAAGACTATATACAGGTGCTAAGTGAATACGGTACGTTAGCCGGTGAGCCTTATATAAAGCATTTAGACGGAGAAATTTGGGAATTACGTCCAGCAAGAGATCGCATATTGTTTGTTGGGTGGGATAATGGAAGCTATGTTCTTTTACATCATTTCATGAAAAAGACCCAAAAAACTCCCGCCAGAGAAATTGAAAAAGCTAAAAAAGAACTTGCTGACTATATTGAAAGGAGAAATGACGATGAGCAATAGTTCTATGGGAAAAACTTGGGCAGAAGTTCGGGAAGAACTTTTCACACCCGAGGAGATTCGTGAAAGTGACCTCCGCGTTGCATTAATAGGTGAAATAATCAAGGCGCGTCAGGAACAGGGCATAAGCCAGAAAAAGCTTGAGGAACTGAGCGGAGTTAAGCAGCCGGTCATTGCCAGAATGGAAACCGGCGCAACCAGTCCGCAAATCGACACAGTAATGAAGATATTAGCACCTCTTGGTAAAACTCTCGCAATAGTTCCTCTTGAAAGAAATAATTAGTGCAAAACATCTCAAATCAGCTTGAAAGTAATCAGGTTGA
>JBGUUF010000157.1:0-1019 GCA_045133435.1 Acutalibacteraceae bacterium | reverse complement strand
CGTGGAATTTCATTTTATCACAGTCTGTCGATAAAATCAAGTATAATTTGTGAATTTATGTTAATTTGGAGAAATAATTTATCCCCGCCGCGCAGTAGAAAATCCGCGCAACGGGGATATTTTAAGAGTTAAATTTAATATTGCTCTATCAAACCCGGCTTGTCTGCGGGAACGAAGTCGATTTTGCCGACAGAGATCTTAGCGGCCGCCACACGGATTCTTATCGGGTCACCGACAGAATATTTCCTGCCGCCGCGCATGCCCTTGAGCATGGCGAATCCGTCAAACTTGTAGCTGTCGCTGGGCAGATCCTCAATGCGAACGTATCCCTCCGCGCTGTTTTCCAGACGAACGAAGAATCCGTTCTCGGTCACGGAGCATATCGCGCCGTCAAAATCCTCACCGATGAATTTCGACATGTATTCTGCCATGTAGCAATCTTCAGTGCGACGCTCGGCATTGACCGCGCGCACCTCGAATTCTGACGAGATTTTAGCGGCTTCGGAAGCCTTGTGGTCGAATTTCTTGACTATCTCCGAGGTCTTTTCGCCCGCGACGTATGCCGATAGAACGCGGTGGATGAAGCTGTCGGGATAGCGGCGGATGGGCGAGGTGAAGTGGCAGTAATCCTCAAGCGCAAGTCCGAAATGCCCAAGAGGACTGTAATCGTAGCGAGCCTTTGACATAGCGCGCAGCATTACATTAGAAACAATCTGCTCGTATTTTGTGTCCTTGACCGCCAGCAGTATCGCGTCAACGTCCGACGGCGAGGGATTGTCGCGCAGTGCCACCGAGTTTATTCCGATAATGCCGAGAAGTTGCGAAACTCTGTCGAGCGCTTCGGGGTTCGGGGCTTCATGCACGCGGTAGACGAACGGTATCTGCGCCTTTCGTGCGAGCATGGCGGCGGCGATGTTTGCGGAAATCATGAATTGTTCGATCATTTCCTCGGCTTCGCCTGTTTCACGCGCTCTCAGACCGATGCACACGCCGTTTTCGTCCAGCACAAATCTCGATTC
>JBGUUF010000156.1:0-6783 GCA_045133435.1 Acutalibacteraceae bacterium | reverse complement strand
ACAATATTATAACATATTATTATTGCTTTTTAAACCTCACTCTTCAAAAAATGGCATCCGGCAGTGAAGAAAAGAAAGCTGTTATCTTAAAATATTTTGTCAAAATCTCACCTATTTTTTTAACCCCGCAAAAAAATCACCGAGTTTTTTCGTTTTTGACATCATCCGCGCCGACAAATGTCTTATATCAGGATATTATTTTACTTTGATACGATTTATTTGGCATAAATTTCATTAATTCTTGACAATTAATGAACAATTTATTATAATGTAATTAATTTTGATTAATGGGGTTGATTATAATTATGCATAATCTTAAAACATCCGCCAGAGTTTCAGTCATCGCCGTTTTGCTCGCTTCGATAATGCTCTTGTTCACCGGCTGCAGCAAGACTGCCGCAACTACCGATTCATTCAAAGCTGTCGCGACAGAAAAAAATATGGAGATCGCTGACGTTATCGAGCAGTTTTCAAGCTACGATTATGTCAAAGAAGCCACTATCGCAGCTCCCGCTGACCGTACTTACCAAATCGAATTCTTCGTGCTGAGCGACGCTTCCTATGCAAGATCCTTCTTCGACGCCAACAAAGCTAAATTTGAACTCGACAAGGGCAACAGCTTCACCGAAAAATCCAAGGACGGCAAGAACTTTACCACCTACACCCTCACCGCCAACGACAGATATATGTTCCTCGAACAGGTCGATTCCACGGTATTGTATGTTGATGTTGAGGAATCCTGCAAGAATGCTGTTGAGGACTTTATTAAGAAACTTAAATATTAATTTAATTGACCGCACACCCTTTGTTCGATGCATTACAAAGGGTGTGTATAATTATTTTCACGCATTTTTCAGAAGAAATATTGCATGAATTATAAAAAAATCAAAAAAAGTGCTTGACAAATCCAATCATATGTGTTAATATTATCTTCGCTGAGCAAAACATTGAGTTTCAGTTCGGTAATATATGCGGATATGGCGGAATTGGCAGACGCGCTAGATTCAGGTTCTAGTGAATGCAAGTTCATGCAGGTTCAAGTCCTGTTATCCGCACCAACTTTGGAGGGGTGTCCGAGCGGTTTAAGGAGCTAGTCTTGAAAACTAGTGATAGGGCAACCTACCAAGGGTTCGAATCCCTTCCCCTCCGCCATCACCCCCTTTTATATGTTTTTTTGTCACATTCGGAGAAGTACTCAAGTGGTGACGAGGCTCCCCTGCTAAGGGAGTAGGCTGGTTCAAAGCTGGCGCGAGGGTTCAAATCCCTCCTTCTCCGCCAATCCCGTAAACTAGGCGTTTACGGGATTTTTTCTTTGTATTTTTTGCACATATATAAATGTGCTGAAATTTATAAAGATGATCCTATTCACTGAAATCAAATTACAGTTAAAAGTCGCTCAAATTTGTTGCTTGAATTGTAAGGAGAGGCACATCAATTGGTGCAAATGCTGATGAGGCTGCATGAAATTAAAAATCAACCGCACCTATCATAATTGATGGGCGCGGTTGATCAGTTTAGCTGTATTCTATTTTGTTGATGATTAAAAACTCATTGAAATCTAAATTCAGATAATAAAATAAGAGATAATAGAAATACATAATAGAACAACAAGTGCCGAAAATACTTCTTAACTATTCTCTATTATCTATTAACTATTATCTCTTCATCTTAGCCGTGCTTACCACAGCAATGTTGGCGGAGAGAAAGGGATTCGAACCCTTGGTACGCTATTAACGCACACACGATTTCCAATCGTGCGCCTTAGACCAGCTCAGCCATCTCTCCATGTCGTTATTAATTTGTGCCACTCGAAAAGTGCTTGATTATTATATAACACAAATTCGGAAATGTCAAGTGTTTTTCCAAAAAAAAATTAAAAAATAAAAATAAAAAAATATTAAAAAAATGCTTGACATTTTCAATTCAAAGTGTTATACTAATCAAGCGCTCGAGAGAGAGACGCAAAAATAAAATATGCGCTTGTAGCTCAGTTGGATAGAGTGTTTGACTACGAATCAAAAGGTCGGGGGTTCGAGCCCCTCCAAGCGCGCCAAGAACCAAATGTTTATGCATTTGGTTCTTTTACTTTATCTTCCCCGCTGTTAACCGATCAACCAACGTAAAATGGGAGTTTAGAGATATGTACAAGCAAACTGTTGTAAAAATATTCGGCTTGATTTTTATGCTCGGCGCGATCTATATTGCATTCGCCGGCATTTCCAATTACGCAAATCAGCTCGAGCAAAGAGACTGGCGCGTAGTCATGGCTGTAGTCACTGACGTGAGCCAGCGCAGGGTATCTTCGGGAATCCGCCATAGCCACCATAAAAAAACCGTTTACGACATAACCTACGAATACAACTTCAACAGCGACCGCTACACAGGTAAAATTATCGGCACCGTGACGCGCCGCGAGATCGGCGACAGGTTCGACATAAAATGCGACCCCGAATCGCCCAAAAACTCCACCCACATATTAGAGCCGCGACCAGATGCTTTGGTCGCCAACCTGCTGGGAGCGTGTATATTCGCGGCAATCGGGCTGTGGTTATCAGGAACATTCGAGTGTTTTTCACGGCTTATAAAATGCAGAAATTCTCCTAAATTTACATAAAAAAATTCAAGTGCATCGAGGCGAGATCTCAATGCACTTTTTGTTTTTTCGGCATGAAAATTAAAAAAAATCAAAAAAATCTCTTGACATCGGCAAAAAATAGTGATACAATGGCGTTCCGTCTCTCAAAAAACGGAAGTGTTTTTTGGGGGAAATTTTGAAAAACGAATATTTTTCATACGGTATTTCCTTTGGCAAAATCCAAAGAATGCAGACCGCATGACGAAATATAAATCTTTTATTTTTCTGTCAGGAGGATTTTTTATGATCACCATGAAAAACATCTGCAAGACCTACAAGGTAGCCAAAAGAAATGCCGGCTTCAAGGAGGCTGCACGCTCGTTTTTCCGACGCGAATACGAAACCGTAACGGCGCTGGACGACGTGAGCTTCACGATAAATGACGGCGAGACTGTCGGCTACATAGGTCCAAACGGTGCGGGAAAAAGCACCACTATCAAGATTCTCAGCGGCATTCTCACGCCAGACGGCGGCGAATGTCATGTTGACGGGCGCGTGCCGTGGAAGAATCGCATCGAGCATGTGCGGCAGATCGGCGTTGTATTCGGACAGCGCTCGCAGCTTTGGTGGGATGTGCCCGTAATCGACTCGTTCGAGCTGCTCAAGGACATCTATTCCATACCGAACGACGTCTACAAGCGCAACAAGGACGAGCTAACCGAGCTGCTCGATCTCTCGGAATTTCTCCGCACGCCCACCCGCCAGCTCTCGCTCGGTCAGCGCATGAGGTGCGAGCTTGCGGCATCACTGCTGCACAGCCCGAGGATATTGTTTTTGGACGAGCCAACCATAGGATTGGACGCTGTCTCTAAAATCGCGGTGCGTGAATTCATCGTCAAGCTGAACGAGACACGCAAAACCACCGTCATCCTCACCACCCACGACATGCAGGACATTGAGGCCATCACCAAGCGCATTATTCTGATAGGCAAGGGAAAAATCCTGCTGGACGGCACTCCCAACGACCTCAAAAACGGAAATGAGGACATTGACCATACCGTCGCCGAGCTTTATCGCTCGTATGACATATGAGGTGGCGGACATGGAATTAGTGACAAAATACAAAAAATATTTCTCGTTTTTCCGCCTGCGCTTTGTCATGGGTCTGCAATACCGCGCCGCCGCTTTGGCGGGAATTGCAACGCAGTTTGCGTGGGGATTTCTGGAAATAACGGTGTTCGCGGCATTCTACCGCTCCAATCCGACAGCATATCCCATGACATTTGAACAGCTCGCTTCATACGAGTGGATCCAGCAGGCGTTTCTGGCTTTTTTCATGGCGTGGTTCATGGAAAGCGAGATTTTCGACTCGATAGTTGACGGCAATATCGCCTATGAGCTTTGCCGCCCCGTAAATATCTACGACATGTGGTTCTCGCGCAGTATGGCAAATCGCATGTCTCGCGGATTGCTGCGCTGTTTCCCGATACTCATCATTGCAGCATTTCTGCCCGCGCCTTACACGATGTCCGCGCCAAGCAGTTTGAGCGCATTTTTGTGGTTCATAGTGACGATGCTGTTGGGATTAATGGTGACAGTCGCGCTGTGCATGCTGGTGTATATGCTTACCTTTTTCACCATATCGCCGATGGGACTGCGCATGCTGTTCGTCTCAATGGTGGAATTCCTTGAGGGCGCGGTGATACCTCTCCCCTTCTTCCCTCCCAAGATCCAAAAAATCATGGAACTGCTGCCCTTCGGCTCGATGCAGAATGTGCCGCTCAGAGTTTACAGCGGAAACATCAGCGGCAGTGAGCTTATCAGCGCGGTAGCAATACAGATATTCTGGCTTGCGGTGCTAATTATTATCGGCAAATTGATTTGCGCAAAGGCCATGAAAAAAACTGTCGTGCAGGGAGGCTGAGTTTGAGATGACATCCAATTTAAAATTATATTTTCGCTATGTATCAATACACATCAAAGGCACGATGCAATACAAAAGCTCGTTCATTCTGACGGCAATCGGACAGTTTTTGGTGTCCTTCAACGTGTTTCTGGGCGTATTCTTCATGTTCCAACGCTTCAACAATATCGAAGGCTTTACATACAGCGAGGTCCTGCTCTGCTTTGCGGTAATGCTCATGGAATTCTCGCTCGCCGAATGCGTCGCACGCGGGTTTGACACCTTTCCCTCAATGGTACGCAAGGGCGAATTCGACAGAGTTATGACCCGCCCGCGCAATGAAATCCTGCAAGTGCTTGGCAGCAGCTTTGAATTGACACGCTTCGGACGCATGCTTCAGGCAATCGTGATGTTTGTCTACGGCGTGATAAACTGCGGTGTGCAGTGGAATTTTATGCGCGTGCTCACCGTGATATTCATGCTCATCGGCGGCACAGTGCTGTTCAGCGGAATATTCCTGATCTATGCCGCGCTCTGCTTCTACACCCTCGACGGTCTGGAATTTATGAATATCCTCACCGACGGCGCACGCGAATACGGCAAATATCCCATCGGCGTCTACGGCAAGCGCATGCTGCAATTCTGCACACTCATCGTGCCGTATGCTCTGGTGCAGTATTACCCGCTGCTCTATTTAATAGGAAAAAGTAGCAATATAATCTACGTTTTCATCCCACTGGCGGCGGTGCTGTTTCTGATCCCCTGCTTTATACTTTGGAAAATCGGAGTGCGTCATTACACCTCGTCAGGCTCTTGATCGCTACATCAGCGGGGCGAAAAGGCGCAGTATCTGCTGAAGCAGGCGGACGAACGGATTTTTGGAGCAGTCGTCCTCGGTTATCTGCTGACAGACCTCCAACGTGCTCAGAAAATCCTCCTTAATGTCCTTCACCGCCTTGCTTCCGCAGAGCCATACACCGCATTCAAAATGCAGATAGAGACTGCGGAAATCCATGTTTATCGTGCCGACGGTGGCGGTGGTATCGTCCGAAACAAAGGTCTTGGAGTGGTTGAAGCCGTCGGTGTATTCGTAGATCTTGACCCCAGCCTTTATCAGCTCGTAATAATACGAACGGGTCGCCTTGTGAACTATCCACTTATCCCATTTATGCGGCGTGACGATGCGTACATCCACGCCGCTTTTTGCCGCCAGCGACAGTGCGGAGATCATGCTGTCGTCCACAATGAGATACGGCGTGTTGATGTAGACATAATCCTTCGCGTTGTTGATCATCTGCAAATAAACGTGCTCACCCACATTCTCGGTGTCCATCGGACTGTCGGAATAAGGCTGCACAAAGCCGTCATTCGGCACGCTGCACGGCTCGTCATTCCACGGGTAATACACGGAATAATCCTCGTCGGTCTTTTTGCAAAGCTCCCACATCTGCAAAAACATAAGCGTGAAGCTCCATGCCGCCTTGCCCTTTATCATGATCGCGGAATCCCGCCAGTGACCGTGCTTGTCGATGGCATTGATGTATTCGTCGGCGAGGTTGATGCCGCCCGTAAATGCCGTCTTTCCGTCGATTACGGCTATCTTGCGGTGGTCACGGTTGTTCTGCATTGCGGTGAGCATAGGCATAAACGGGTTGAACAAAACACAGTCAATGCCGTATTTCTTGAGCTGTGCGGGATAATTTTGCGGCAGCAGGAGGAAGCATCCCATGTCGTCGTAAATAATGCGAACTTTAACCCCCTCCGCCGCTTTTTGCTTGAGTATCTCCAAAATTCCGTTCCACATTATGCCCTCCTCCACAATAAAATATTCGAGGAAGATATACTTCTCCGCCTTTTGCAGCTCACGCTTGAGTGCCTCAAATTTGACCTCGCCGGACGATAAAAACTCCGTCGATGAGTTGAGATACACAGGGAATCCCATGAAATCCTGCAAATAGCGCACCTGATGAATGTTCTGCGGAATTTCCGACTCGGCTGCTGCATACCCGTCACCCGGCAGGTAAAACAGCGGCCGGGTCTTTTTCTCTGTAATTTCGATCTGCTTTGCAAAGCGCTTTGTGGACGACTGGAAATTAAACAGCAGGTAAAACAGCCCCCCGAACAGCGGGAAAATCAATATCAGAAAGACCCACGTCAGCTTATATGCGCCCTTGTCACGCTTGGATATAATGTAAAGCGCCGCCAGCAGGCTGATTATGGTTAAAATTCCGCTGAATATCTGCGAAATGCGGCTTCCGCTGACTATCATCCAAACGAGAAACGCCATTTGGAGCACTATCATAAT
>JBGUUF010000155.1:0-1532 GCA_045133435.1 Acutalibacteraceae bacterium | reverse complement strand
CAACAATGTCGGCGAGAGCAGCTTCACTTCGTCCACAGGCTACGGCTACGGCGACGTCGGACGCGAAAAGCTGGACAAGGTATTCGCCGACGCTATGGAGTGCGAGGACGCTATCATCCGCCACAACTTCATGTGCGGCACTCATGCACTCACCGTCGCGCTGTTCGGCGTGCTCCGCCCGAATGACACTATGCTGTGTGTCACGGGAATGCCTTATGACACCATTCAGTCTGTCATAGGCATAAGCAAACAGCCTGCGAGCGGTTCACTGGCTGAATTCGGCATTAAATTTGACAAGGTGGACCTGCTGGAGGACGGCGGTGTTGACCTCGACGAAATGCGCCGCAGACTGAGAGCCGACAGCTCAGTCAAAATGGTCTACATACAGCGTTCACGCGGATATACACTGCGCCCGTCGCTGACTGTCGAGAAGATAGAGGAGATCTGCAAGGCGGCAAAAGAAGTCAAGCCTGAAGTCATCGTCATGGTGGACAACTGTTATGGCGAGTTCGTTCAGCTCACCGAGCCTTGCTGTCACGGTGCCGACCTTATGGCAGGCTCGCTCATCAAAAATGCGGGGGGCGGAATTGCTTCGACAGGCGGTTACATAGCGGGGCGCAGTGATTTGGTCGAAATGTGTTCCTATCGCCTGTCAACTCCCGGTACAGGTCGCGAGGTCGGCTGTACGTTGGGACATTCCCGAGAGATGTATATGGGTCTTTTTGCCGCGCCGCATGTGGTGGGCGAGGCTCTCAAAACAGCGGCATTCTGCGCGGGACTTTTCTCGCGTCTCGGTTACGGCGTAACTCCTCTGCCGAACGATGAGCGCGCCGACATAATCCAGTCGGTCATGCTCCGCAATCCCGAATCGCTCATTGCCTTCTGTCAGGGCGTGCAGAGCGGTTCACCCGTAGATTCTATGGCACTTCCCGAGCCGTGGGATATGCCGGGTTACGATAATCAGATAATCATGGCTTCGGGTTCGTTCACCCTCGGCTCGTCCATCGAGCTTTCAGCGGATGCACCTCTCCGCGAGCCGTATGCCGCATGGATGCAGGGCGGTCTGAATTACGCCGCCGGCAAGACAGGTATTCTGATAGCGGCGCAGAGAATGCTTGACAAGGGATTGCTCTGTCTGTAATTTATGTATAATTTTAAAACCCGACTGCTTTGAGCATTGCACAGCAGTCGGGTTTGACTTTTATTTGAGGTCTATTGTTTTATAACAGAAGTATGTTCCGGGATTGATGTTATCGTCATTGTAATAAAGTAATCCCAGCTTATCAAATCTGCCTGATTCCGCGCAGGGGGTTAGGGAAAGCTGGTCATAAGCCTTTTTGTAATTTGCATACGGTGCATTTCCAATTGCTATGGTCATATGGAAGATATAGTCATTATCAAACGGTGCGGGGCAGGGGCCGAATCTTTCCTCCAACTCGGCAAATAATTTTTTTTGCAGCGAATCTAAATATTCCGTCTTTTTTACGCGAAGGCTCAAGCATCCCGAGTCGATACCGCCGATTGAATTATTC
>JBGUUF010000154.1:0-3000 GCA_045133435.1 Acutalibacteraceae bacterium | reverse complement strand
GTTTTGCTCTGATTTGCCCCGATTTGCCGAGTATATCAGAGCCTTTATTCTTAATCCGAAATGGGGCAAAATGTGGCAAATTGATGCCGTCAATCGTAGTAGAAATCGAGGGTTCTCACTACTGCAGTTTTTTAGAACCATTTTTGCTTGTCCATCATTTGTGTAAAAATGGTCAGCTAAACCAACTGATATGCTCCGGAATTTCCCCGGTATTCTGGTATTCATCGAACAACTTGAACAGCATGTTAAATGCCATAATATCAATGCCATCCGAATTAGTACACCATGTTCCACTTGCATTTTTCACAGTGACCTTTCCGCTATCGAACAAGTCTCCCCAGGGAACATCCTGCCTAACTCTTTTTTCTATGAGGCGTTTTCGTCCACTCGGCATCTTCTTAAGTTTACTGTGAATTTCAGGTTCGACCAATGCTTCTCTCGAAATTACTATCTCTCCATCTGCAAGTCCCATATATTTTTTATAGTCATCATTGTTCACATTGTAGCAGCAGTATACGTACATGAGCGTAGTGCTGTCATTAGCAACTAAATCCATATACCCGCCATAGCCTATGCTCATGTAATCACCTCCCAAATCGCCATAGGTGTGCTGAAAATAATTCGGTAGCAAACATACATTTCTTTTATCGTTGGTTACAAATGCCTTGAAATACCGTGATTTACCGCGTTTTGCAGGACACAACTACACTATCTCGCAAATTACTACCAAAAACAGTAGTAAAATCTTAGTAATTGAGTTCTCCAAAGGTACAATTTGCCTCAATAGGTATTCTTCTGACTACCTCATTTATCCAGAATGCCGTGGCAGACGAACATTATTTTTATCATACAACAACCATCCTTATCCGTTTTTTCATGTAAAACATCTTAATGTTGCTATATTACCATATTTGGGTCGATTTTTCAATACTGTTAAACCATGAGCAACAAAAAATCTGCCACGCGACTGTTACATCGCGGGCAGATTTTTCGTTATACTGTCACTTACACAGCTAATTTACTATTGTGTGACAACGATTTTGACTTTTTTAGACTTGCCGCTGCCTGTTTTGACAGTTATTGTAACGGTGCCTTTTTTTAGACCTGTTACTATGACCGATTTGCCGTCAGAATTCAGCTCGGCTGATGCAATCGACTTACTGCTTGTGCTCCATGTGAGAGTATCATTGCAGTTTTCGGGAGATATGCTCGTCACGCTGACGGTGGTGCTCTCACCTACTTTGATAGTATCTGACTCTGCCGACGCATCAATTGCCTTTGCCTTGGAACGGACTTTTATCGTGACCTCATTGGTCACTCCTCCGAAGGAATTTGCACAAATCGTGACCGTACCTTGACTGATGCCCTTGACTTTGCCGTCAGGGGTCACTGTGGCTATGGATTCATCAGAGGATTCCCAAATTACCACGTCGTTACATCCGCGCGGGGTGATTTTGCTGGCCTTGAGTGAAACGGTATTACCAACATAAATATCAGCAGAATATTTATTCAGCGTAATGCTGTCAGCCGCTTGATTTACAGATGTCACCTTATAGGTGATCTTCTTGCCGCTTCCCGCTCTGGCGGTAATGGTCGCAGTTCCCTTCTTGCCGGACTTAATGGTAATAGTCTTGCCGTCCGCGCTGATCCGCTCGATGGAAATAACATTTTTATTGCTGGTACTCCATGTTATTGTATCGTTGGATTTGGCGGGGGATGTTATCGCGACTGTAAATTTGCCCGTGTTGCCGTCCATGTAAAGTGCGGGAGTTGTCTTGGTGAATTCAAGCGTTGCCGCCTTGGTCATGACTGTTATGGTCGCAGTGGTCTTCTTGCCGTTGAAGGTGGTAGCGGTGATAGTCACCTTGCCCTGCTTGATGCCCTTGACTACGCCCTTAGTTGAGACTGTGGCAACTGACGGATTGCTGGAGGTCCAGAATACAGGTTCGTTGGAGCCTTTAGTCGTAAGCGAAGCCTTGAGCGAGACTGTCTTACCAACATAGATGCTAGCCGACGTCTTATTCATCTTGACGCCCTCGGTCGGAGTGACAATTATCAGCTTGCAGGTATCCTTGCTCTTATCGGGAGCGGTGGCTGTAATCGTGACTGTGCCCTTCTTGAGCGCGGTGACGTTGCCGTTTGCGTCGATTGAAGCGCACTTAGTATTGCTCGACTTCCATGTAATATCGCCTGAAGCCGAGGTATTAGTCAAGGCAACACTGCACTTATCGCCCGCGTTGACGTAGATTATGTTATTGCGCATATTATCGCTGTCGATGCGGAATGCATTCACTGTGACAACGCACGGTTCGCCGGTCGAACCGTCGGCTGTACGGCAGTAAATATTCGCCGTGCCCTCGCCAACTGCTGTTACCTTGCCGTTCTTGCTGACCGTGGCGACGTTGATGTTATCGGAATACCACAGCTTGCCCGTGCTGTCGCCCTTGATGCTCGCTGAAAGTCCCACTGTGGGATTCAGCTTACTGCGCTTTATCGTGAGCGTGACTGCTGATTTCTTTATCACTATCGAGGTGGTGGAACGTCTCAGCGAATCAAGTGTCGTGACCTTGATCTGCGCAGAATTGCCGCTCTCGGCGGTTGCGGTGATGGTCGCCTTGCCCTTTGCAACGGCGGTGATAAAGCCATTTTCGTCAACTGTCGCGATACTGTCGTCGGAGGATGTATAGGTTATCTTATCCGTGCTGGCTTCGGGGTATCTCCACACCTGCGTGGCGAAGGTCGTGCCCTTGAGCATAGTTATCTCAGTGACGTTGGTCTTTATGTCGGTGGCGGTTATCTCAAACTCGCCCTCGACTGTGCCCTTGTAATCGCCGATGCCTATGACTGTGAAGGTGTAGGTGCCCGCGTCGGTGGCTTCGGTGGTGCCTGAGAGGGTGTAATCCGCGTCCTTAACCAGCTTCTCGCCGTTCAGAGTGACCGTAACGCTCGGCGACTGCATTTCGCCCGTGTAGGGCAGCTTGCTCGCCGTAACGACAGCGT
>JBGUUF010000153.1:0-1774 GCA_045133435.1 Acutalibacteraceae bacterium | reverse complement strand
ATGAAGGCTATGTATTCCAAGGATAAAAACACCGTCATCTCTCCTATGGCACTGCTCAACGCGATGATGTTATGTGCAAACGGCGCTGACGGTCAGACTAAAATCGAGATCCAAAGCTTGATAGGTACAAGCTTTACGGTCGAAAACATCAATCAGTTTCTTCACACTTACAGAGACAGATTGCAGGACAACGAATCCGCAAAGCTGTATCTGGAAAACTCTATCTGGTTTAACTCCGACAAGGAATTCACCCCTAACAGCGAGTTCCTTCAGGCAAATGCTGACTATTACGACGCGGCCGCTTTCTATGACAGCTTTTCATCGGGAGCGCTGCAGAATGTAAACAACTGGATGTCAAATCAGACTGAGGAAAATTTGTCATTTGTTATGAAAGACATCCCCCAGGACGCTTCGATGTATCTGGTAAATGCCGCCTCAATGAACGCCCAGTGGAATACTCCCTATTCCTACGATCAGGTGGTTGACGGAGAATTTACAAGTGCGAAAGGTGAAAAACAGGCGGCGCTGCTGATGACCTCATACGACTATGTGTATCTCAGAGACGGCATGGTCGAGGGCTTTATGAAATACTACAGCGGCGAAAGCTATGCATTTGTTGCACTGCACACACTTTATTCTGATTACGATCAGCAGGCCTTCATTGACTCACTCTCTGCGGACAAGATAAGAACCCTTTTCAACAACAAAAAGAAAGAAGTCGTTCAGTCCACAATTCCGAAATTCGAGTGCGAATATTCGGGTAACGCTGCTGACCTGCTTAAATCTGTAGGTGTAAAAACCGCGTTCAGTTCGGATGCCGATTTTTCAAACATGGGTGAATCCGATGAAAAACTGACGCTTGGCGGCATCTACACCAAGGCGCACATTCGTGTCACAGAAAAAGGCACAGGCACAGGCACTGCGGCCACTGTAACTAATCCCAATTACACTGCGTCGCAGGTCCACGTCGTAAATATGGACGGTCCGTTTGTATATATGATAGTTGACTGCAAAAATTGTCTGCCGATACTCATAGGCGCGGTAAACGTCATGGAATAATTTGATAGTTAAGCACCGAACATTTCCCGTTTGTTCGGTGCTTGCTTTTATCGTGAGGAGGGCACGGGATTGAAAATTGACAGGCTTTTGGGCGTTACATTTTACCTGCTGAATCACGGTCGGACCAGTGCGGCAAAGCTCGCGGAAAAATTTGAAGTATCATTGAGGACGATACAGCGCGATATAGATACGCTCTGCGCCGCAGGAATTCCCATTGCATCGGCATACGGCGCAGACGGCGGGTATGAAATTATGGAGGATTTCAAGGTGGATCGCTCCGTGATGACGCAAACAGATCACAGCTATATAATAACCGCGCTGAACGGACTGGTTTCGGCATACGGAGGTGCGGAGGCAAGCAGTCTGCTGGAGAAATTCATGTCATCGTCCGACAAGTGCAATTCAAACATTGTGCTCGATTTCAGCGTGTTAAAGGAAAAATCCGAAATCAACGAGAATATAAAGTTGATACAAACGGCGATTTCAAGACAACGCGCAGTTCAGTTCGATTACACAAACGCGGACGGAATTCAAAAGATATGCGAGACTGAGCCTGTGGCGACGGTTTACAAGTGGTATTCATGGTATCTGCTCGGATTTTGCCGGAAATACGGCGACTATCGGCTATACAAGCTGACGCGGATTGAGAATCTTCGTGAGATTAATGAGCCGATAACGCAGACTCTCGGCACATGGGAAGCTATTGCCGCGTGGG
>JBGUUF010000152.1:0-2147 GCA_045133435.1 Acutalibacteraceae bacterium | reverse complement strand
GTAAGAGGATCGTCGTCTTCACCGGACGCATAGCTTTGAAAAGAAGAGGTGTAATTGTACTGGACCTCAACATTCATATCCTCGTTGCAGTCGAAATCTGCATAAGATTCGTTTGTTATATCAAAAATAAGGTCGATATAGGTCGAATCACTTGAATAAGGTGCATAGCCCTTGCCGCTTCCGGCTGTGTCCAGAATAACAGGGGTTTCGCTTGCCTTGATCATTTTGAAGCTGATGTCGTCTGTGAGGTCATACTCCTCGTTAAGTTCGATTTCAGTCGCCTTAACTGTTGCTTCCTCAGACTCAACTGATGATGTGTTGTCATCCTTGCCCTTGATTTTTACGGAGCAGGAGGTCAAAAGCATAGTGAGTGCGAGAAGGATGGAAATAAATGCTGTTGTCTTTTTCATGTTTAAGTGGTTCTCCCTTTCTTTGAACAATAAAAATTTGTCTATATCGGAAAATATAAACTATCCATATTATAATATCTCTTGAAGATATTGTCAATTATGAGTATTCACAAAATTATAAAAGAATCAACAAAATTTGTTAAAAATTTTACATAAAATGAAAAAATAATTATATACAGTAAATGCTTTTTATTGATTTTTGAGGTAGTCGATAAAAAGCGATGTGCATTTCGGCATGTAAGACGAAGGATTATACACCAGCTCGATGCTTGACTCTATTTCCGATTCGGGAATCTGCTTGTATACCATATTTTCACCGTGAATAAGCTCGATGGCAGATTCAGGAATAATGCCTATGCCCAGACCGCATTCCGCAAAGCGGATAGTGGTGCGGGCGTCGTCATTGATTATGCGGCAGTGAATATCGAGGTTGTTTTCTTCAAACAATGCTCTTATGATGTGTTCCCAGCGGCGGTAAATTATCATATTTTTGGTTGACAGTTCATTCAGTGTGACCTCATCAAGGTCGTTGTCGAATAGATTGGTCTTGCCTATCGCAACCAGCCGCTCGGTCTCCAGTATGAAGCTGCTGACGTTGTCGGCCGAATACGGCGAGCGGACGAGCGCACAGTGTATCGTGTTGGAATTCAGCTTTTTGAGCAGGTCGTAGGTATTGCCCTCGACTATTTCAAACACCATGTTGGGATAATTCTGTGAAAATTCGATAACATAGCGCATTGCGGAGGAGCAGACGACCGATGATACCATCCCCACGCGGATAGTGCCCTTGCTGTGGTCGGCTGAATACTGCACCTCCTGCTTGGCGATGCGGCTTATTTCGAGCAGTGTGTTGGCGTAATTATACAATGTCCGTCCCGCCTCGGTGAGCTGCACCTGACGTGAACCGCGCTCGATAAGCACGCATCCCAGTTCAGTCTCCAGTGCCTTGAGCTGTGTGCTGAGCGGCGGCTGAGACATGAAGAGCTTCTTTGCGGCAGAGGTGATATTTCCCTCATTTACGACAGTGACAAAATAATTGAGCTGTTTCAGATCCATTATTGAAAGTCCTTTCTGAATGAAAACAAACCATATTTTTTTCGTATGGATGATATACAAAAACAATATTATAAATATGCATGTTTTAATGATATACTAATTTGGTAATTTTTTCAACAATAATTTTTTGCGCACAGAAAGTCGAGGTTTTTTAACATGATGAAATTGCTGAAATATTTGGGTGCGTATAAGAAGGAGAGCGTGCTGGGACCGCTTTTCAAGCTGCTTGAAGCCTCCTTTGAATTGTTCGTTCCGCTGGTGGTGGCGGCGATAATCGACGATGGCATAGGCGGCGGTGATCGCGGATATGTCGTGAAAATGTGCCTTGTGCTGGTAGCGCTGGGCATCATAGGACTGATATGTGCCGTTACCGCGCAGTATTTTGCCGCCAAGGCCGCCGTGGGATTCACCACAAAGGTTCGGCGCGTGCTGTTTGAACACATCCAGCGGCTGTCGTATTCCGAGCTGGACACCATCGGCACCTCCACGCTGATAACCCGAATGACAAGCGACATGAATCAGGTGCAGTCGGGCGTTAATCTGACCCTGCGACTGTTGCTGCGTTCACCGTTCGTTGTGTTCGGCGCGATGATAATGTCGTTTACGATAGACGTAAAAAGTGCGCTTACCTTCCTTGTGACCATCCCGCTGCTCTCGATAGTGGTGTTCGGCATAATGCTG
>JBGUUF010000151.1:0-7742 GCA_045133435.1 Acutalibacteraceae bacterium | reverse complement strand
AACGTCAAGAGCATGGAGGAGCTGGACCGCGAGTACAAGGAGATACAGCGTATTCAGCAGCAGGTGCTCTCGATAAAATCTCAGCGCGACGAGGTCGAAAACGAAATCGCGGCTCTCAATGAGGAACTCGAGGAAATACGCAGTCAGCTTCGCGAAAATCTCGCCCCTTATCACGAGACTGAGACAAACGAAGCGGCTTTTGAAATAATCTCAAAGCTCGACACGCTCAAAACCGAGCACGACAAGATCTCCACCGAACTTTCTGCCGCGCAGGAAGCATTTGACTTCATGCTCAACGGGCGCGACTTCGACAGCCTTGAGGAATACGGCAGGGAGTTGCGCGGTGACATAGACCTCGACGTACCGGACGGCTTCACCCCCGAGTCGGTCAAGGCGAGAAGCACCGCCATCACCGAGCAGATTGAGGAACTTACCGCACAGCTCATTCAGCAGGAGACTGAGCTTTCGCTCAAGCCCTACAGCCCGCAGGATATGGACGCGCTCACCGACGAGATAAAGAATCTCAACAAGCGCATTGAGCATTATGAATTCGAGCTGGATGCGATAGATGAGGCGCAGGCGACGCTCAACGAGGCATTTGAGGAAATGCAGCTCGACTTCGGTCCGATGATAAACTACCGCGCGGGACGTGTGCTCAGCGGAATGACGGGCGAAAAATATACCTCCGTTTTCGTTTCGGAAAAACTCGTGCCGTCGGTCGCTCAGGCCGACAGCAGCGACATCCGAAGCTGCAATTGTCTCAGCACGGGAACCTATGACCAGGTGTATCTCTCGCTCAGACTCGCGCTCGCGGGCGTTATGTCGGATGAACATCTTCCCGTTCTGCTGGACGACGCATTCGCACAGTTTGACGACAGCCGAATGCAGAATGCCCTCGCTTTCATCAACGAGGACAACAAGGTTGGTGAACTCGGACAGATAATCCTCTTCACCTGCCACAAGCGCATACTTCATGCCGCCAAAAAGCTGGATATGACCGACGCCGTATTCAGCATGAGCAAATCTGAAGAATGACAAATCAACGTGGGATCGTGGCTGACACATTTCGCGTTTTGTCGCAGTTAACAACGGAGTATCCTAAATGAAAAAAACTAAACGAATCAATTTAAGTCCGATGCAGATAATAACCGCAGGCTTTCTTGGCATCGTGCTGCTTGGAACATTTCTGCTCTGCCTGCCGATCTCGTCGCGCAGCGGTGAGTGGACACCCTTTGTGAATTCAATGTTCACCGCCACCAGTGCCACATGCGTCACGGGACTTATCACCTACGACACCTACACCCACTGGTCGGTGTTCGGACAATGTGTGATAATATCTCTCATTCAGATAGGCGGGCTTGGATTCATGTCGATAATCACGCTGTTTTCGTTCATCAGCAGACGGCGCATAGGTCTGTGGGAGCGCAAGCTGATAATGCAGTCGGCAGGCTCACTGCAAATGACAGGCGTAGTTCGACTGATGAAAAAAGTCCTCATTGGCACGCTGATGTTTGAGCTGTCGGGGGCGGTGCTGCTGTCGATCAGATTCATCCCGCGAATGGGCGTGGTGCAGGGCATCCTCAACGGGCTGTTCCACTCAATATCGGCATTCTGCAACGCGGGATTCGACCTGATGGGCAAATACGAGCCGTGCTCTTCGATGACCGAATATGTTCACGACCCCGTGGTAAATCTCACGCTGTCGGCGCTGATAATCATCGGCGGCATAGGATTTATCGTGTGGAACGACATTTACCGCCACAAATTCAACTTCCGCAAATACGAGCTTCACAGCAAGATAGTGCTCGTCACTACGGCGGTGCTGACAGTGGGCGGCACGGCGCTTTTTTGGATATTCGAGAACGACAACACCCTCGCAGGCATGACTGTATGGCAGAAATTCCTCGCCTCGCTCTTCCAAGCAGTATCGCCCCGCACGGCGGGATTCAACACCGTTGACCTCGCCGAGCTGAGCGAGTCGGGCGGTCTGCTCACCATAATTTTAATGCTGATAGGCGGCAGTCCGGGTTCAACTGCGGGCGGCATTAAAACCACGACCTTCGTCGTGATACTGGTGAGCACCTTTGCATACTCGGGCAGGCGGGACGTTAATCTGTTCAAACGCAGTATTTCGGCGGAAAACGAGCATCAGGCGCATTCTATCGTGACCATCTACGCCGTCGCAATTCTTACCGCCACACTGATGATCTGCGCGATAGAGCCGTTTTCACTCAGAGAAGTGCTGTTTGAGGTGTCCTCGGCAGCGAGCACTTCGGGACTTACTATGGGCATAACTTCCAAGCTGCACACCGTCTCCAAGCTGATTCTGATTTTGCTGATGTACTGCGGCAGGGTCGGCGGTCTGACACTGGCGATAGTGCTCACCCAGAGGAAACGCCCCGTGCCCATCGACAAACCGACAGAAAATATTTTGATAGGATAACGGAGTGAATTTTATGAAATCAATTTTAGTTATAGGAATGGGACTGTTCGGCCGCCACATCGCGTATCAGCTTCAAAAGCTGGGCAACGATGTGATGATCATGGACAACAATGCCGACATCATCAATCAGCTTGCCCCCGACTTTACCGACGCGAATATCGGCGATGCGACGAGCGAGATCGTGTTGCGCTCTCTGGGTGTCAAGAATTTCGACATATGCTTCGTGGCAATCGGCGGCAACGATTTTCAGGCTAACATGGAAGTGACATCTGCACTCAAGGAAATGGGCGCGCCGTTTGTTGTATCAAAGGCATGCAGCGAGCGTCAGGAAAAGCTGCTCAAGAAAATCGGCGCAGACGAGGTAATTTATCCCGAAAAGCAGTTCGCCGAGAAGGTCGCCGTGCGATACAACGCCGACAACGTGTTCGACTTCATCGAGCTGACCGACGAATACTCTATTTTCGAGATTCCGATCCTACCCGCGTGGGTCGGCAAGACATTGGGCGAGATAAACGTGCGCCGCAAATATAAAATCAACGTCATCGCCACCAAGTCGGGCAGCAAGATAAAGCCATCTCCAAGCGCGGAATACGAATTCGCAGAGAGTGACCACATTATCGTGATAGGCAAATCCCACGATGTATTCAAGCTGGCATCCCGCGCGTAAATTAAATAGCACAATTTTTTCTTCGATAAACGAGCGGATTTTTTAACCGCTCGTTAATTTATTTGAGCGAAAATTAAATACACGTCAATTGTCATCGCCCGCCTGCGGTGATATAATAGGTGATATAATAAAAGCATCAAGGCGCTTTGATACATCATCCAAATAAGGAGAATTTGCGTGAAAATTAACGAAATCATTAGAGGACGGCGGTTATCGCTCGGACTTACGCAGGAGCAGGTCGCAAATTATCTCGGCGTATCCACACCCGCCGTCAACAAGTGGGAACGCGGGCAATCCTACCCCGACATTACGATACTTCCCGCTCTTGCGCGGCTGTTAGGCACGGATTTGAACACATTGCTCTGTTTCAAGGAAAATCTCACTGAACAGGAAATCGGGCATTTCGCCAATGAGCTGGTTAAAATTTCCGAGAGGGAAAGTATTCAAACCGCATTTGAACTCGCCATGAATAAAATCCGCGAGTATCCCAACTGCGATTCGCTTATTCTGACCGTCGCATTGACGCTCGACGGTCTTGTTTCAATGTTTCAGAATGACAACGATCCCGCACCGACTGAATTGGCTGAAAATATCGAAAAATTATACCAACGCGCGGCTTCGAGCGAGGACATCGCAATCAGCTCACGGGCGCGGTTGCTGATAAAAACTACTTGACAAACGCTAAAACGTATGTTAATCGCAATCAGCTCACGGGCGCGGTCGCTGATGGTGTCAAAATACATGAATCGCGGCGAATTAGATAAGGCTGAGAGCATGCTCAACGAGTTGCCCGATCAGCCGCCATACAACAAAAAGCAGCTTCAAGCCAACCTCTGCATCATGCAGAATCGGTTGGATGAAGCCGCCGAGATAGTCGAGCGAAAGCTGCTGTCCGAAACCTCAGATATCAACATGTCTCTCTTCACTCTAATGGAAATCGCGCTCAAACAGGGCAAAAATGACAATGCCGCGCACTTCGCCGAGGTGTGGCAAAAATTTGCTGAGATTTTTGATTTGTGGGAATTTTCGTCATATGTCGCGCACTTTCAAATCGCAGTCGCTGAGCAGGATGCGGAAAAATGCATGGCTTTGCTAAATAAAATGATTCCCGCACTGCTCGCGCCATGGGATGTGTCCGCCTCTCCCCTCTATCGGCACATTCCCAAAAAGGAGCACAGGGATAATATGGCGCGCGGGATACTCTCGAAAATCTTAGCCTCCCTCGAAGATCCCGACGAGGACGAATATGCATTCCTGCGTAAATCACCCGATTTTCGCGAGTTCTTTGATAAAATCAAATCTGAGTGCCGCGAATGAAAACAGCGCGCTCAGGTCTATCCCCATAGCATCTGCCGCGCCCCACAGCAGTATCACGACCGCCACTATTGCCGTGAGATAAAACGCGGTCTTGGCGATCTCTTTGACTACGACGAATGCGACATAGAGCATTACACCGCCCAAAATAAGCTGAATTATTCCATCCATAAAAATCAATCTCCTTCCGTAAATTCATTATAATACATTATCGTTGGGATTTGAAGTTAAATTTATGATACTTTTGTTACACAAGTGTTGCGCTTTTTTTATTGCGAAATTATATCGCCGTTGTTAATACATATAAATTTTTTAATCTTTTTAATTGAACCTTTTTATAAAATTTCGTCCTGAATTCGCCATATATCGCATAATTATATTTAACAGGACTGTTTTTTTAAATTTTTTTTGAAAAATCAGTTTATTTTTTCCAATATATATGGTATAATATTTACATAATCTTGGGGTGAACTGCACGTTAATAATAGTTAATTCACCCAGTATGCGAAGATTAAAATCTAAAAAAATTTTAACAAGGAGGAATTTTCTATGAAGGGTTCTTTAACAAAATTTTTTAAGAAAACTTCAAAAGTCCAGCGCATTGCTATCATTTCGGCATTCTTGCTTATAGTTGGTACTATCGCATCAGTATCATACATAAGTACCAGTGCCGCAAGAGACCAGACCGGCAGAGTTTTTACAACGACTGACGGTTTGTGGGAATATGTATGGGACGTAAACAACAACGGTAAGATAACCGTTGTCGGTTACAACGGTACCGATACCACTCTTACCATTCCCTATAAGACTTATTACCATTACGACGATGGTGTGGCTTACAACATCCCGATTATTTTCGAGGTTGTTGATGTCAGCGATTACAACTCCGAGTTCTTCCACAACATGGACCCGAGCAAGCTGAAAACGATTACCTTCCCCACCAACATCACCGAAGTCGGTAACTCTGTATTCCGCAACTGTACATCACTTACCTCGATAAAGTTCTCAAAGAATATTACCAAGATCGGCAACTACACTTTCGAGGGCTGTACAGCACTCAAAAAGATCGAGCTTCCTGCAGCTCTCACCACTCTCGGTCACGGTACGTTCCGTGGTTGTACCTCGCTTGAGACGATAAGCTTCCCCGAGAATCTTTCCGTTATCAAGAACAGTACTTTCCAGGATTGTACATCGCTCACAAAACTGAATCTCCCCAGTTCTCTTACTAACATCTGCGATTACACATTCGCAGGCTGTACTGGACTTACAACCATTAATCTTCCCGAGAACCTCACACGAATCGGCAGCTACACATTCCAGGGCTGTACATCGCTTACCGGTGTGACATTCCCCGACTCGCTCACAGAGTTCGGTACTTATGTTTTCAGTAATTGTACCTCACTCACAGAGATGCAGCTTCCAAAATATCTGACGACAATACCTACCGGTACATTTTACAACACCGGTATTCAGAACCTAGTCATCCCCTACGGCTACACTTCAATAGGCAACGAAGCTTTTGCCTATTGTGAAAAATTGTCTAATGTAGTTATCCCTGTTAGTGTAACCGAAATAAATTCCAGTGCATTTTCATATTGTACCACATTGGAAAAGGTCGTTGTACCTAACAGTGTAACGGATCTTAGTACTTACGTTTTCCCCGGCTGTACTTCTCTGAAAACTGCTACTCTCCCTAAAGGAATTAAAACTATACCCGGTGGTACTTTCCAAGGCTGTACCAGCTTGACAGAGGTTAAAAATATTGATCAAATAACCCAAATAGGTTGGAGTGCATTTAACCTGTGTTCAGGTTTGACCACTCTCGATCTTCCTGACACGCTTACAACTATAGGCCAATTTGCTTTTCGTTATTCAGGTATAGACGGTTGCACTCTTAACTTGAAAAATGTTTCATCCATAGGCGCTAGCGCTTTTGAAGGTACTACTTTTTCAGGTGAATTCACAATACCACCAAAAGTAACTTGGATCAACAGTGATATTTTCTATGAGGCAACAGTGCCTAAACTGATAATCCCCAGCACAGTTACAGGCGTTGATTCTTATGCATTCTCTGGTAGTGACTATATTAAAGAACTGGTATGGAACAACACTATAAATATTCCCTACAGAATGATGCGTAATAACACCTACATCGAAAAGGTCACTATCACTGCTCCAATTACTACTCTTGGTACTGAGGCATTCTATGGATGCACAAACCTCAAAGAAGTAACCGGAAAATACGTTCAGGCAATTGGCACTTATGCTTTCCAGAATTGTACCAGTCTTTCTGATATTAACGATTTGATTGACGAGGTAAATATTATCAATCAATACGCTTTCTCCGGTTGTTCAAGCCTGGGCAGTGTTAAGTTGGGCGGTAACCTGAGTTCTATCAACAATAATGCATTCGAAAAATCAGGTATAACCTATTTGGATGCAAGCAACTTCACCGGTTCCGTAAGCTCCAATGCATTTTATAGCTGTCAAAACCTCACAGAAGTATACAATTGGAATGGCGGTGTTAACTCTTATGTATTCCAAAGCTGCACGGCTTTGACTAAGTTTACATTTGGTCCTCGCTGCTCGACCCTTTCCGCGGCATCTTATTTCTTCCGCTATTGTAATGCCATTGAAGATATTTATTGGCTCAATCCTGCTACCCCTTCTTCAATCAATAATTATTTTATGAACGGTACAGGCAATACTGAGACTATCCACTATTACAAGCCTTCCGGCACAGACAGATGGTTAAGTCATTGCAAAAGTTACGGTCAAAATACCAATTACACATTCCAGCTTGAGGAAATGGAAGCTTCCACAGAACCTACTGTAACTTCTATTTCAATAGACCAGCCTTCTCCTGTTGAAGTGTATGTAGGTAAAACCGCTCAGCTCACAGCAACTATCACCTATTCTGACGGCACCACAAAAACTGCAACGGCTGATGACGTTTCCTGGAGAATCACAACCAACAACATCTATGCATCAATAGACCCAAACGGCTTAATTACAGGTACATGCTATTCCGGATCCAGAACATGCACTGCAACTGTGTATTCAAAGGAAGCAAATGTTTCTGCATCTGTTAATGTCAAAGTTTTAAGCGCATCATCTGATCCTGATTCCACCGATGAACCTTCTCTCCTACTCTATAGTGTTATGATCGACAACAACTATGTTTATGAGGTGTACAATAAGAGTGACTATCAATATATTGATAAACCTTATGGAGTTGACAGAGGCAACAACGGTATCAACGCCAGCAGCTATTCCGACATCAGATTCTTCGTCATGCCTTCCAATTCAAGTGCTGAT
>JBGUUF010000150.1:0-3493 GCA_045133435.1 Acutalibacteraceae bacterium | reverse complement strand
ATCTCTTTTGACTCATGTATACTTTTATTCATAGGACACTCGCTCCCGTGGGTAAATGTGGTTTGCAAATACATTATACCTCTCTCGGCTGCGTTTGTCCTTATTTTTTTGTGCAATTTTTTATCGTGCTCATTTATAGTTATTAATATAAGCCTTGTTGTATTCGAGGTACTCGCTATATGTGATGAAATCGCTGGCGGTGTAAATGTCGGTTTCTTCTTCTCCCTCGTCGTTTTGCCAAGTGTAGGTTTTGCCGTCAACGTCAAGTCCAAGAAAATCCAGACCACTCAATGTACTGATTTCGTCCGAAAATGTTTCCATTCCCCAGCTTTCTACCTCGTAGGAAAACAGATGTTTTTTATCATCAAAAATATCCTTCAATTCACGACCATTTATTTTGACAAGTTTCCAACCCTCGGCATTGCGCTTTGGGATTGTTTTTAAATAGCGTTGATCCCAATATCCCCATGAGGATGTATGCCCGTCACCCAGCACCGACAGAATGCTCTGAATTTCGCGGCGCAGGGTGTTTACAGTAATTTCATCCGCGCTCTGCAATCTTGCAATCGCCGCGTCATAGCTCTGCTGAACCTCGTCGGGCGTGCCGCTCATAAAAAGCGGATGGCACTTATTGAGATAATGCATTACATAATCAACGTCAGCCTTTGCCTGAGCGTAGGTAATTACAGTATCGTAAGCCTGAGTGTCGTCGCAGTAACGGCACATCATTGAATTCCAATAGGGATTGCAGTACGAGCCTAAAAGTGAAAGGCATATTGCCAAAGCTGAGAAAATCGGCAATATGATTTTAGCCGCTAATTTGGTTTTGAATTTCACAAAATAAATTACATTTATCGCCACAAGCACCAATGCCGTAATCAAAATAACCCACTCTGGGAATCTGCACACCCAAAGATTCAGCGGAATCAATCCGACAATCCCGACCGCAAGCAGAATATCTGCCGCTAATAATAGTTTTTGTTTCATAATCACCACAACTCCTTATAATTTAATGTACCTACATTCTAAGCTATGTGTATATCAAAAGTCTACCAACTGTGCCTTGAAATTTGTCAACCAGCGGTTGACATGGGGATATTTTCTGAATTTTCATTGTGCGTTATCCCTTAAATCCTCGATAAATTTGAGACTTTCCTCATAAATTCTCTGATACTCTATGTCATGCACATAATGCGAGCACTCCAGTGCGACAAACTCACCATTAGGATTGCCCTTGATGTAATTTTGAATATAGCCCTGCCAGATTTCCTTGTCGTAGCCTGTACCCTCGCCATTTGAGGCAAAAAACAGCATCGGAACATCGGTGTTGTCGATTTTCGCCAGCTTTGCGGCATTGTCCTTGACGCATTTAGTTTCATTCATCATGGATTCGTTCATGGTGCGTCTGTAAAAAATCGCCTTGTAGAGTTCCTTTTCGTCCTCGGTCAGAGTGCCGTATTTAATAGCCGCCGAGTCCTCCACGATAGAGGGGATAAATCTCACGATGCCTGATTCTATGCCGAATTTTGCTATACTCTGTGGGAGAGAGCTTATCACCATATCCGCATACGCCTGCGGTACGGCAGGGTCAAGTCCGACAATGCCCTTGACCTCGTCGGGATACTTATTCGCCCAATACAAAGCCTCTATGCCCGACATTGAATGGGGAAACAGCACATATCCGCCATTTATCCCTACCTTTTGCAGAGCCAATCTTGTTTCGTCGAGCATGGTGTCAATGTCGCGGGGGCTGTCGCTCACATCGCTGAATCCGTAGCCTGCCTTTTCCACCACAGCGATTCTGTAATCGTCCTCAAAGAGGGAATACAACGTCTTAAAATCCAGAGTAGGGGAGCAAGTACCTGCACCCGACATGAATACCAATGTAAATTCGCCCGACTGATTGCCTGCGGTATGGACATTCATATTGTGACCGTTGACCTCCACGAGCGTGCCGTTAGTCTTGAATATTTCTGCCTCTTTGCCCAGCTGAATTTTGTGGTTTATATAGCTTATCACCAAAAACAACAATATCACCGCAATTATCACCAAAAGCACAATGCCGATTATTTTTAAATATTTCATTTTGCAGTTTCCTCCGAAGATTCCTTATATCTTACACAAATCAGAATTGCAAGCACAGGTAATATTACTAATTGTATAATATCCTCGGCGACATATATTCCTGTAAGTATAATTCCGTCGTTTAACCCGGTGCAGAAATAATTGGGTATTCTTATTATGATGTCCCATATCGCATGGATTGCCATGCAGAAAAGCAGACTGCCCGAATACAGATATATCGCCGCGAGGAACATTCCCCATGTCGCTGAATATAGTGTTGACCACAGGCTGCTTTCCAGGCTGCCGCCAAACAGCACGCCAAAGGTGTGCAGTGTGCCGAACAGCACACCCGAGATCACCACCATTGCGATCCTGCCCTTGACGCTGCCCTTCCACTTGTCCAGCATACCGCACATCAACAAGCCGCGCGAAGCCGTTTCTTCCCACAATCCCGTTGCAAGCTGCTGAACCACTACCGCTATAAACGGCACCGCATACTGCATTGTGGTTGCCTTGGCCACTGAGAAACACATAAATTCGACGGCGAAATATATCAGAATAGGAATGCAGAGCAGCCATGTTTTGGCGGTGATTTTTCGGGTGAAGAGGTTCTTAAAGCGGTCTTTGCAGAAAATTTTTAAAAGTATAAGCGCGATAACCGCAAACGCCACCCTGATAGCGGAATCTACCCATATGCCGCAATCCGACAGCCCTGTTGCCATCAAAAAGAACTCAAAAAATATGAACAGCAGGCTCAGCCCGTAGCCGAATATAACCCCGTAAGCAATGGGGTGCTTTTCTATGAATTTTTTCATTTTATTATTTCCTCCGTTTTCCCTGCAATCTTTTTTATTCCCAACATATTTCGCAAAATCGGTATGCGCTTTATTATCTCATAGCTCACAACCGACAGCACAAAACTGCCGAGCATAATTATTGCTATCTGAATGCAAAGATTATCTACCGCTTTTATGGTGTAATAAGCAATCGCAACCAGAATAGACTGGTGCAAAATATATATCGGGAAGGACGCGGCATTAAAATACCTCGTAAAGCCGCTGTCCTTGTTCAAAAATTTCTTGCCGAATGTGAGCATAAACAGCGTTCCTGTCCAAGCCACGAAATTAACGAAGAGATCGCCGTAATATCCCGCCATAAAATACGCGATAACGAGCGTCACATCCGCAACAATAAATATCGCCGCCAGCCAGCCTATATTTTTATCAAGCTTCTGCATTATATCATCATTTCTCAGCACATAATAACCAAGCAGATAAAACGCAAGATTCTTACCGATGCTGTATCCACCGATGTTTCCCACATAATACATAAGCCAGACAATTACAAACATCGCCAATATAACAGGCAGATTCAGCTTTGAAATTTTACCTTCAACACGCTCATACGGCAGAAAGTGAATGATTATCAA
>JBGUUF010000149.1:0-9828 GCA_045133435.1 Acutalibacteraceae bacterium | reverse complement strand
CAATCGACAGCTCATGGCGTTTTGCTTTGTCTATCAGCAAATACTCGTCGCTGTCATCGATGCAGAGTATCCCCGCTATATACTGTTGAATGCTTTTGCCTGCGTCGTCGAGCTTGCGCTTTGACTGTATGTATTCATTTTTCAGCTTTTGCTGCAAGTTTTCGTAATTCTCTGTCTTGAAAATCTGGCGAAAAATCTTCTTTCTGTCATCGGTAGAGGCGAGTAGCAGTTTCTTGAAATCACCCTGCGCAATCATGGCGATTTGCATGAACTGGCGGCTGTCAAGTCCGATAATCGCGCGGATCTTGTCGTCGATCTCCGAGCGTTTGGAAATCACGCTTTGATTCGGAAGCTCCAGCTCACAGTCGGCTGTCGCCTTGGTGAAGCCCGTGCCGCTCTTTTTCGGGCGTAGGTATTCGGGATTGCGTTTGACGCGAAATTCCTTATCGCCGCAACGGAACAACAGTTCAACAAAAGTAGGTGTGCCCGCGTCGGCATATTTTGAGCGTAGCATATTGGGCGTTCGCTCCTTGCTGCTCGTTTCGCCATAGAGCGCGTATACGATTGCGTCAAAAATGGTCGTCTTGCCTGCACCTGTGTCGCCCGTAATCAGATACAAGCCGCTCTGACCGAGCTTTTCAAAATCTACGGTAGTTTCGCCCGCGTAGGGGCCAAATGCGGACATTGTCAGTTTTATCGGTCTCATGTCAATCCTCCCAAACGCTTTCAATTATGCCCTGCAAATACATCTGCTGCTCGTCGGTCAAGTCCCGACCGTTCTGTGTGCTGTAAAAATCTCCGAACAGCTCGAGCGGCGATTTAGTTTCTACTTGTGCTTCGGGTAACAGCTGACCGTCGGCGCGCGTGCGCTGATTGTCATAATCGAGCTTCATCAGGTTTCCGTATATCGTCCGCAGCTTGCCGACCGCGTCGGGAATATCGTCCTCGTCGGTCAGGGTGATGTGAATGTAATCCTCCCGATAGGAAGTTCTATCGTAGAAGTTCTTCGCGACCAACTCGTCGTAGGAGCCTTTGAGTTCAACCATATCATGCTTGGGCGTGAGCGGGATCATGCGGAGGATGAGATTTTTGTTCTCATCCAGCTCGCCGACCGTGACAGATTTTTCGTCCTTCGCTTCTGAGAATGAATATTTCAAAGGTGTGCCGCAGTAGCGGATTTTCTCGCTGCCGCAGTTTTGCGGACGGTGGATGTGACCGAGCGCGACATAGTCGAAGTCAGCAAATATCTCCGCGTCGATGTTGTCGGTGCCACCGACGGAAATATCCTCCGATTCGGTGCGCGAGGAACCCGTCACAAACTGGTGCGTGACAAGGATATTTTGCTTAGTCGTATCGATATTCATCGCGTTGACGGCGACCCTTAGTGCGTCGTTGTAGGTGTTGATTTTCTCGTCCTTAAAGTACGGACGGATATGCGCAGGCTTTATAAACGGCAGCAGCCAGATATTCACGCCCTTGATTGTATGCTTCGCGACCTCACCGCGGTAGACAGGCGCAATATGAATGCCGCTTTGATCGATTAGCCGCGAGCCGAACGCCAGACGTTCGGAAGAATCGTGATTGCCGCTGATGATGAATGCCTCCGTATCATGCTTGGACAGGCGGTAAAGAAAGCTGTCGAGCAGTTCTACCGCCTCGGTCGTCGGGACGGATTTGTCGTAGACGTCGCCTGCGATAATGACGGCGTCAGGGGCTTCATCGTCGATGATTTGGAGTATTTGGTTCAGAATATGCTCCTGCTCCTCAATCATCGAGATTTCATTGACTCGTTTTCCAATATGCAAATCGGATAAATGAATGAATTTCATAGGAACTCCTTTTTATAAAGATATATAATTCAATGAATTAATGTTTTTTTGTATGATCTTTCACTGCCTCCAACAAAGCCAGATATTTCCTGATAGCTTCATCGGATTCGATAATTTGTACCTTTCCGCCAAATTGGAACACCCATGCGAAGAAGGTCGGGCTGAGGGAGACCTCTGCAACAAGGCGGAAGGTGTTGTCATCAACAGGCGTTGTTTTTGCTCGCTCTCCGAAGTGATCCATAACAGAGTTCATCGCAGCCGCGTCGCACAGCAGCGTGACCTCGGTGCGGTCGGCGTCAAATAGCTGAAACGCCTTTTCCGCAATGTCGGCGATGTTGTAATTTTTCGGTCGGGGAACAGCTTTATCGGGCAAAATCCTCGGCGTTTCAAAAATGCGATCCACGCGAAAGGTGGCGACCTTGCCGTGCTTGTCCGACCAACCGACAACATAGTAGCAATCGCCGTTCCATGTCAGGGTATAGGGGCTCAGAATATAGGGAGCGCCGTCGTTTTTGAGCGCTTTCTTCTTTGCGGATGTGTACGCAAAGTAGCGGAAGGATATTTTGCGTTTGGTATTGATTGCCTCGTTGATCGCGTCGATAAAATAGTAGATGTGCTCATTCTTCGGCTTGATACGGTCGGCGATCGAGATATTGCGCTTCAGCCCCGCCGCATTGTGTCGGCTGGTCAGCGTCAGAAGCTTTGAAGCCAGAATACGGCTCTTTTTCTGCGTGATAAACTTCGACGACTCCACCGCGTCCAGCAGGAGCTTCAGCTCCGGCAGCTCAAAGGTACGGGAGGTCAGGTAATATCGGTTTTGCGTGGTACGAATGGTCTCAATCTCATATCCTGCCGACCGCAGCGCCTCAATATCCTTTTGAACCGTAATGCGGTACGCGTCCAGTCCCCGGCGCTCTTTCATCATCGCTGTGATTTCCGCAATCGAAATCGGGTGCTGTTCATCACTCTCGCTCTGCAGCAGTTCCAACAGCCGCAGCAGACGAAGTTTTCCGTCGCTTTCCATCTCTTACCTCCTAAAACCGCAAAGGGACTATGGAGTCAGTTTTCATCTGTTCCATAGTCCCTTCCTGTATTCTCTTGTATATTATATCAATAATGTTTGCGATAATCAATAGGAATTGCGGTAAAATTCGACAAGGTGTCGAATATTTGCGACAGCTTATATTATCTATTATTCAGCAGCATATAATGAATTGTATTTTTTCGCTTCTTTATAACCCTTTGGTATTACCCAATCATTATCAGCCAATCTAAATTCGGTCTTTTCGATTGAAGGAGTGAATTGCTCATTCAATAATGATCCGCATTCCGGACATAAGTATTTTTTTGATGGATCGAAATTAGCCAGTGTAAAAATCGGAGGCTCGAACTCTTCATCACACTCTTCACAATAATCAATGCCGTTTGTACCATACCCTTCATCGTCATATACCTTAGTACGTGTTAACACGAAGTTTTGGTATTCATACCTCAAGAAAAGTCCCTCATCGTTCGAATACTCCGCTTTCAAAACACTTTCCGGGTTACTTTTCAGGAAAGAGAGAAAAAGGCTATCTAAGGTTGTCCCATCCTCATAGATTGAAAAAAGCGGTTCTTCTTCAATCTCGACGGCATATTCCTCTTTGTTTCTCTTCTTTCTGAACTTGAGATCCCAGTTAGCTTCAAAAAACTCATCCCAAAACTTTGAAAATGCTTGACCGTATTCTTTCTTTGATAATGATATTCTTAACTGATCAAATGTACATCCCATCGAATAACCTCCAATAATACAGTTTTGTTTGGAGTATATCTGAATCTCTCACAGAAAACCTCCATATCAATTATATATATATATATATATCAAGTCAAGCACAAATCGACAAAAATGCCCGAGGTGCCGCAAAAGCACAACACCTCTGGTGGAATATTTATTAGAATTCTGCATAGATGAGAAGATAATCCGGACACTCATCTTCGATCTTTTCGCCATTGATATAATGAGTATACCAATCTGCTATACCTTCAGAAAGATCAAATTCCTCCTCTGCGTATTCCATCGCCTCTTGAAGCGCGTCCATATCGCAATAATTACAAAGCACCTCTATTCCAAACATTTTTGAGCGGCTCTGCACATCATAAGGAGTGTATTCATCAGCTTTGGTGAACGCTTCTTTTGCATCGTCGGGAATTTTTACAGGTGTGTCTTTTTTCCATTCTTCACAATATGCATCGGGGAAATATTTGCAGGAGCCGGAGTATTGAATCACATAGTTATCATCGGTTCCTTCTTCGTGTACAATTGAGTAATCTTCTGCGCTGGTTGAACCGAGGAATGCATAGCAGGCATTCTTTTTGCCGCGTACTTCAAATTCAAATTGACAGAAATTAGCCATTTTCTAACTCTCCTTTTACATTGTAATTATGCAGGCAGTACCCACTAAATCAATTATATATATATATATCAAGTCAAGATGTTTTTGCGAAATATAGTCAAAAACACCCAAGGTGACGCAATAATACAACACCATAAAGTCAAAAGTTTTACAAAAATTATTGTCTAAAAAGCCCGAAATCCGCTTGCAATAGCGTGGGCAACAACGTATAATGGTTTTAGTAACAAATACGAAAGGGAGGCAGTAAGATGGACGAAATGATCATCATTACCCGACAGTCGCCGGGGTTTGCGAGCTTTGAAAATTTTGAGGAAATCAAGAGCTATTTGGCTGAACAGTTAGCGAGCTACCGTAACCTTGTTTACACCGAGGATAATTTAAAGCTTGCCAAAGCCGACAAGGCAAAGCTGAACAAGCTGAAAAAAGCGCTGGATGAACGCCGCAAGGAAATCAAAAAGATATATATGGAGCCGTACCTGATTTTGGAGGGGCAGATCAAGGAACTCACCGCCATGATTGACGAGCCGCTCGCCGAGATCAAAGCCTTTACCGACCGTATGGAGGAGGAACGAAAGGCGCAAAAGCGCACGGAAATCAAGCAGTATTACGACACCGTTTCCACACCCTTGGGCGAGCTTGCGGATATGCTTTTTGATTCGGAATCCTTTATAGATAAAAAATGGCTGAACGCTTCGACAAAGCCGAAGGTCTGGCAAGACGGCGTTCGTGAGAAAGTTGCGCAGGCTTCCGCAGATTTGAGCACGATTCAACAAACAGGCGGCAGCCAAACGCCTGCGCTGATCGACCGCTATATGGAGAGTATGGACATGGCGGCGACGACAGCCTATCAAAAGTCATTACAGCAGACCGAAGCCGCGGCGCAAACAGAGGTTGAAGCCGTTGAGGACGAGGACAAGGTCACCGGCTATAAGGTATTGAAGCTGATCGGAACCCGTCAGCAGATGGCGCAGATTATGAGCCAGATCGAGTTGCTCGGGATGGACTTTGAGGAGCTCGAGGACGGAATGCCCGGAGAACTTGTTGAGCTGACAGCGCCGGACTTCGACAGCTTTGTGGCATTCGATATCGAAACCACCGGTACCTTTGGTGCGGCAAACGGCGATGCTGAGGCGGAGATTACCGAAATCGGTGCGGTCAAGGTCGTGAACGGACAAGTTGTCGCCCACGAGGACTGGCTATGCAATCCGGGAAGGAGAATCGTGCCGCGTATTGCACGGCTTACTCACATCACCGACGCAATGGTGGCAAACGAGCCGCCTGTCAGTGAGATCATCCGCCGCTTTGCGGATTTTATCGGCGACTTGCCGCTTGTAGGGCATAACATCAAAAGCTCCGACCTGCACTACATCACCCGTGCAGCGAAACGCGCCGGTGTGCGGTTGGAAAACACGTTCTTTGACACCTACTGCTACGCAAAACAATTTCAAAAGGCGCTTGGCTGGGAAAACGTCAAGCTTGAACACCTGTCCCAAATCTTCGGCATTGAGCAGCAGTCAGCCCACCGCGCATGGTGCGATGCAGAAGCCAATGTCGGTGTGTATTTCAAGTTGAAGGAGCTGAGTAAGCGATGACCGATACCGCATCACTTGTAATCTCAATCATCTCGGCAGTTCTGGCGATTGCGTCCGCAGGTTTTTCCTGCTTTACATATATTCGAAATGTTATACATGACCGCAGGCGCGATACACTTGACGCTTATAATACATTACAAAATGAAGCCTTTGATGAGCTTAATAAAATACAACCATCAAATATTCGCGAGATTGCAGATGATCCACAGTCAAAGGCATATAAAACCATCAGCGGCTATATCGCCCGTATTGAGCATTTTTGCGCCGGCGTCAACCTTGGCATCTACGACCGCAAAACGGTCTACATCCTCGCAAACGGTTATTTAGACGGCAAAGCAATCCGTTCCAGAATCGACCCGATCATCGAGAAAAAGCACCGCCACGCCGATAAGGACTATTACGAAAATATCCATAAGGTGCTCGCTTGGATGGAAAAGGAAAACGAAAAGCAGAAAAAGAAACTGAACATAGAAAAGAAAACCAGTTGATAAAACAATACCCGCCTGTTACCACAACGGTTTCAAGCGGGTGAATGATTTATAACATTTTATTAAGTTAACACAATCTCCCGAATGTTATCAAGCGGAACGGCGGATACGATATCTCCGTTTCCGCTGTCTAAGACGAACAGCTCATCATCACTGCTGCGGAAAGCTTCAAATTCTTCTGTATAACGGGGATTATCTTCATCGTCAAGGAATTCCTCACAGAATTCTTCGTAATATATCCGTCCGGATTCACGTCTCCGATTTTACCTTCAATAAAGTTTAGGCAACACCGCACAATTAACGGTTTTGTAATGGATATATTATTATTTGACGTTAGTTTCACAGTATAACTAACCCCACCGTTGATGAAGTTTTCATAACGGATCCTTTTTCAAAGGCGGAATCGGGTGCAGAGTTGCGCTGCTTTTTCATGACAATAATTGCAGCCCTCATCATCGGGGCGGCGATATTGTAATCATACAGATAGTTATAAATCCCACAATTATTCCTAACGCGAGCGGAATCACAATAAAAATCGTGTATATTTTATGTATTTTGTAACACATTTTTGTTGAATTAATGATTGCGGCGTGATAAAATGACATTGTAATCCCGAGTGTAGTCGAGGTATTTCATAAATGGTGATATCAATGTCAGAGTCAATAGTTAAGCACAACAGAATATTGAGAATCGCTTTTCTATCGCTCTTTGCTCTCCTAACGGTCGCTTTTTCGGGGGAGATGACGGCGCAGGCGGCACAGAACAGTTCCGGCGTGAACACATGGTCGGCCTTGCAGGATGAAATCAACAGCGCGAAATCCGGCGATACAATCATGCTGGGCGCGGACGTAACTGCAACCGAGTCGGATGTTGCGCTTTCTATTCCTGATGGGATGGTGCTTACTCTTGATCTGAACGGTCACACCATCGAGCGCAATCTGACTTCGTCGAAAGGCTCTGACGGAGCCGCAATCCGTGTACAGTCCGGCGCCGCGCTTACCGTAAAAGACAGCTTGAACGGCGAAGGAAAAATCACAGGAGGCTATGCGTCGCATGGCGGAGGTATCTGCAATGTCGGCACGCTGATTTTGGAAGGCGGCTGTATCACGGGTAACTTTGCAAAATACGCCGGCGGCGGAGTCGCGAACTATGGCGTCTTTATCGTAAAAAGCGGAACAGTGACCGCTAACACCACAGATGAAGAAGGCGGAGGCATCTATAACGCCTCACATGGATATCTAATCGTCCCAAAGTCTGCTGTTTATGATAATCATGCCCCGATAAGCGCCGACATCGGTAATGACGGCTCTATGAAAACCATTGGGGGCGATACGGTTGATTTCGTCTCTCTGAATTTAGCTTTGGATATCATCGGCGTTCTGCCTGTTTTGGCGCTGCTGATTGTTTTGTTCTTTGCCGTCCGTCTGGATAACTATCTTAATAAGCGGCAGAAAATGGTTATGTATATCATCACGGTGTTGGTTTTGACGCTTGTGATTCAGAATTATCTGGATACTTGTCTGTACCATCACGGAAACTTAGCCATACTCAGAACCATAAATTCCATCTACGGCTATTCTGTGCGCCCTGCGATATTGGCAATGTTCCTGTATATCATCAGTCCGGACAGGAGCTACAAGATCGTGTGGGCGGCGGTCGGTGTGAATGCCGCGGTTTATATGACGGCGTTATTCTCTCCGCTGACATTCTTCTATTCTTCCGGTCATTTCATCAGCGGACCGTTGAAAAACTGTTGTGTGATAGTAAGCGCGGTATTACTTATTTACTGCGTTTATATGACGGTCAAGGTGTTCCGCCCCAGGCAAAAGAAGGAAACGTGGATCCCTGTTTTTGTGCTTCTCCTGATTAGTTTGTCGGTCGTGCTCGATTATACCGTTGAATACGATGAACTGCCCGTCAGCTTTTTGACGATTGCCGTCGCTATCAGCTGTATGATGTACTATATCTGGCTTCATCTGCAATTTGTGCGCAGGTACGAGAGAGCTTTGCAGGCGGAGCATCGCAGTCAGATTATGATGACGCAGATACAGCCGCATTTTCTGTTCAATACCCTGACCGCTATCCGCGCCTTATGTGTAAAGGAGCCGGAAGCAGCCGCGCACACTATCGGCTTGTTCAGCGCGTATCTCCGTCAGAATCTGGATTCGCTGAATCAGACGGAGGTAATTCCGCTTTCCAAAGAAATTGAACATACCCGAATATATACCGAGATAGAAACAATCCGTTTTCCGAATATCCGTGTAGAGTATGATTTACGGGATGAAGAGTGTTTTGTCCCCGCGTTGACGATCCAGCCCTTGGTGGAGAACGCAATCAGACACGGCGTGCGCTCTCGAAAAGAGGGTATCGTTAAGGTTTCTGCCTGCCGTGAAGGGAATGACCATATCATCGTAATTGAGGATAACGGGATAGGTTTTAAAGCACTTCCTGCCAAAAGCGATGACGAAACGCATATCGGTATCAATAACGTCAGAGAACGGCTGAAAGAAATGTGCAACGGCACCATGACGATTGACAGCAAACCGAATGACGGGACGAAGGTTGTCCTGCGGATACCCGTGAGTGAGGAGATGAACAGGTAATATGAGAATCATATGCGTAGATGACGAGCCGCTGGCGGTGGAGGATGTACTGTCTGTTTGCGGAGATTTATCGTCCGATGTATTGGTAAACGGCTTTACCGATGTAAATGAAGCGCTTGAATGGATACGGTCAAATCCCGTGGACGCCGCGCTGCTCGATATTGATATGCCGCAGATGAACGGTATCACTTTAGCGGCTCAAATCAAGAAAATAAAGCCTGATATTATCATTCTCTTCCTGACAGCGTACAAGGAATTTGCCTTTGACGCGTTTCAGGTGCATCCAAACGGTTATCTGCTGAAGCCGCTGCTGCCTGAGATACTGCAAAAGGAACTGGACTATGCGGCGTCTGTCCATCCGCAAACAGCGGTGCCGCACATCGAGGCACGCACCTTCGGCAACTTTGATTTGCTTGTAGACGGAGAATTGGTGACCTTTAAACGGGCAAGATCAAAGGAATTGCTTGCGTATCTAATCGATCGCCGTGGGATCAGCGCAAGCCGAAAGGAGATAGCCGCGGTTTTGTTTGAGGACGAGTCATATGACCATAACCATCAAAAATATTTAGACGTAATCATACGCTCTCTGAGGGATACGCTGAAGGAGTATGGCGTTGAAGAGATTTTTTATATGGAACGACGCGGGCTTCGTATCATTCCCGAAAAAATCAGCTGCGATATGTACCGCTTTTATAAGGGCGACACGGAAGCAATAAGGCTTTTTCGCGGGGAATATCTGGTATCATATGCTTGGGCAAGCTTTATGGAAGAGGATATGCGTTTTAAATCAGAAAATAACGCTTATTAAACTGAATATAGGTTAAACTAATACCTAATAAAAAGTAGCCAATCTTTGCGGTCTATTTTCCGCAATACTGCGTTGTCGTCCTTGCAAGGCGCCAGCCTTGCCGCGTCCTTCGCCT
>JBGUUF010000148.1:0-5063 GCA_045133435.1 Acutalibacteraceae bacterium | reverse complement strand
AGCCATGCTAAACAGCTTAAATCCCAACAGCTGAGGATTTGTGTAGAGGTACCTTGCCATCGTGTAAAAATCAATGCCTTCCTGCATTGCCAGCTCATCAACCTCATCATCGTCAAGCAACAGGTCAGCGGCAAAGAGGTTTGCCTGGTACTCCGTCTTATCCGCTATGTTGTAAATATTCATGTCCTCATGCGCGGCGGCCTTTAATCTGTCTGAATGAAGAATAATATGTCCAAGCTCATGTGCCGCGACGATTTTGCGCTCTGCAGGGCGCAGATTCTCATTGATCGCGATAAACTTGATGCCGTGAATGATGACACAATACCCCTTCAAATGCTCCAGGTTGCTGGACTCGCAGTGGATATCAAGCGCATCCATCAGTTCGAACGGATCGGAAGTGTTATACTTCTCGATGAGTTCCTCAACACATGCGTAAATATAGTTCTTTTTCATTTTGCTCTTTACCTCTTGATTGCAAATAATTGTTCAAAAAATGGATTTCGAGATTCAAAAAATGACGAAAAAATGCTACTCGCCTATCATCATTATACAAAAACAGATGTGTCATAAAAAGGACAATGCTCTGGTATTACCCTGTTTTTATGTCGGTTTTTATGTCTTTTGAATGCTTTTTTTTCATTTACAATCCGGCGAGGTTTATTGCTCGTCTTCGCGATCTTTTATAATTTGCCTTGCTTTCATATAGAGCGTCTGAAGCTCGTAAATAAAGGCAAGCTGCTCTTCGTCAGATAATTTGCCGCCTGCAAATAAAGCAGAAGCGTGAGCAAGGATTTCCTTCTTATCCTCTTCCGTGAGTTCTGTTTCCTCTTTCTCCCCGTAGATTAGATAGTCGACCGATATGTCCAAAACATCAGCAAGCCGTTGAGAAACGTCAATGCGATTAGGCGTGACATGACCCAACTCATAATTCTGAATAGTTCTTCCGGTGATTCCGCAGAGTTTACCCAGTTCTTCCCGGGTAAGCTCTTTCTCTTTGCGTGCTCTCATCAAACGTTCGCCGTAACTGCTCATAATTTCACCTCAAATAAATTCAGAAAACATTTTCTCAAATTCCCTATTGACAAAGAAAAGTATTTCTGTTACAATACTGTCAAAAGGAAATCATCTTCCTGTTATAAGCTAATAATAGCACATATGTTTTAATATGTCAAGAAAAATATTTCTTTATAGAGGTGGGATATGAGAAACATACTGCACAGCGATATGAATAACTTTTACGCTTCAGTTGAATGTATGCTGAATCCATCTCTCAAAGGGAAGCCTGTAGCTGTCTGCGGAAGTGTAGAGGAACGGCACGGTATCGTGTTGGCAAAGAACTATCCTGCCAAAGCATATGGCGTTCAGACGGGAGAAGCAGTGTGGCAGGCACAGCAAAAATGTACAGGTCTTGTTATCGTTTCGCCTCATTTTGATGAATACATCAAATACTCAAAGCTCGCGCGGGAGGTATATGGCCACTACACGAATCAGGTTGAACCCTATGGAATGGACGAGTGCTGGCTGGATATTTCAGAGTATAACGGCAAAAATCCCGAAGCCGTAGCTTATGAGATCAAAGAAACCATGAAGGAAGAACTCGGGCTGACTGTTTCCGTGGGAGTTTCATACAATAAGATTTTTGCCAAGCTCGGCAGCGATATGAAGAAACCCGATGCTGTAACAGTAATTCCCAAAGAATCCTTCAAGGAGAAAATCTGGCGCTTGCCCGCATCTGATCTGTTGTTTGTCGGACGGGCTACAAAGAGAACGCTTGACAGGTTTTGTATTCGGACAATCGGAGATTTGGCAAACACAGCTCCCGAATTTCTAAAATCACATCTTGGGATACATGGGCTGAAGCTGTGGCAATACGCTAACGGTTTAGATAACTCTCCCGTTATGTATGAAGACTACAGACCGGTTGTGAAGTCAGTCGGTCACGGCACCACTACAAAAGCAGACCTCACTTCCAACGAAGAAGTATGGATCACAATCCTCGAGCTGTCCCAGGATATCGGTCACAGACTGAAAAAGCTCGGCATGAATTGTATGGGTATCTCTATCTGCATCAGAAATGAAGATTTAATGCATAAGGAGTGGCAGCAAAAACTCAATTTTGCAACACAGTCCCCATTTGTGATCGCAAAGCTCGCTTATACATTATTTCTTCAAAAGTATGTGTGGAATAAAAATATACGCTCAGTAACTGTGAGAGCGATCAATCTCATATCCGATTCCGCTCCAATGCAGTTGGATTTGTTTGTTGATCAGGATTCAATGACTAGGCAGACAAAAATAGATAACTGCATCGAGTCGCTGAGAGCGCGTTTCGGCAGCGAGATAATCAAAAACGCGGTATTGCTGAAAAACGTATGGATGATGAATAATCAAGCAAAACTTACAATGCCTACAGGTATGGCGAATATGAGGTGATTATGGATGAATGGATTATTGCAGGCGCATCCGCCGACAATATCTTATGGCGTCATCGGATGCTCTATGTATGAAAACGAAAACTCAATTTTGTGCTGTGTCGCGAAGGATGATTGGGGATTCGGTGATGTGGGCGTAATTGATGATTCAATTGTTTTTGTGCAGCGGAAGCTGGCGTTCAAGGAAGGCGCCTTGAACGTATTTAATGTCGGCGACAGTGAAAACAAGGTTTACAAAATGTCCAGACACAAAATCTCCGGTAAATATGTCGGCAGAGCGCTGATGACTGTCAATCAGTTTGAATGAGGTGTGTTATGGCGCGAAAAGTATTTGTAGACGTAATCGTCCGTGAGAATAAGGACGGCAGAAAAAGACCAATGAGTTTGGTGTTTGAGGATGGCAAATCCTATGTGATCGACCGCTTGATTCAGGTAAAAAGATGTGCCGCGATGAAGGTCGGCGGCACCGGTATTCGTTATACGGTATCAATATCCGGCAAAGAAACATATCTTTTTGAGGATGAAGGCAAGTGGTTTGTCGAGGCTAAGCAATAGAAAACGGGAGGAACGACAATGTTATTTCTTAGAAGTGATGAAATTAGCAGCCTTGCTGCACAAACAATTCAGAAGTATAGAGAATACATCGGTGTGGATTGGGAGCTTTTCAAGGTGAATCCGATCACACTGGCTGAAATGTGGGGATTGGATGTAAAATTTGTGGATTTGGGAGAGGACTCCGACATCATGGGATTTACGGCGTTTAACGATATGGATATTACGCTGACCGACGCGAATCAGTCGAATATCACGCTTGAGTTGTCCGGCAGAACCATCGTTATCAATGAGGCGCTCACAAGAGGGTGCGCCGGCAGACTCAATTTTACTATCGCGCATGAGATCGCTCATCATATTATCGACATCGTTTGCGGCACCAATTATTCTGTCAAGTTCAGGCTGCTCCCGCATTTTGAGAAAGCTAACAACCGCTATTCCCTCGATTATGATGAGTACATGGCGAATCAGCTTGCGGCGGCGCTGCTGATGCCGGACGCATTCGTCGAAAAGGCTTTTGACAGTTTGTTTGGCGTAAAGAGGATTGACAGAATCCACTCCATCTTGGACAAGATGATTTTTAAGAAGTTCTGTGCAATGGCGGCGCTGTTTGGCGTTTCCAAGAGCGCTCTCGCCATACGACTGCAGAAGAAGGGCTTGTTAGGCGAATATATTTTTGCGGGTTATGAGAGTTTACTGGATATCTTTCCCGATACGGCGGCATAGCGAAAGGTCTGAGGCATGTGTATGAAATACCGCTTAAAGCAAAAGTGGTAGTCCGATGCCCCAAATGTAACGCTCGTGTCTGCGATATTATCCAGGGAACCAACGGGTACATTGAAATCAAGTGTCCCGAATGCAAGAAGATTTCAAGAATCAAGCTGTCGTTCAGACTGAGAAGAATGCAAAGAAGCGGCAGGTTTGGGTTCTATAATTACTACAGATAGGTAAGTAACAATTGAATATAAAGATAATCGTGCATTGAGCCGAGCAACGGGCAGTATGACTAGCACCAAATAGCCGGACGTCGCACAACAAGGCATTACTATGCCTGTTGAGCGATGTTCGGCTATTTTTATATGCTGGTTGTTACTCCGAAGCGGAGGAACAATGCATTTTTTCTTTTTCAGGGCAAGAGCTCCTCCGTTCAGATTTGAAAAATCGAACACTCGAACATTTCAAATCGAACGGAGGAATAAATTTGATTTTCATTTATTACGAGGATAAAAACGGCACAGTATTTTCTGCCGATAAAAAAAGGAGTTTTTCCGTAGTGTCCGGTGAGGATGCGTATGCTTTTTTGAGAAGCAAAAAGTGCAAGGGAAAGCGCTTTTACCGGACACAGACTGAGGAAACAGGTGGAGATACGGTTTTGGTTGAAGTTCCACCCGAAAAAGTCAAAACAGTTCGAAAAGAAGAAAGAAGAAAGCAGTATGTCAACGACTGCATGAAAAATAAGGAATTCACTATTCTCCATTTGGGTGATATGGACTCCGACGATGGAATTACCGGCGAAGAACTGATTGCAAGTCAGGATGAAAGTGTAGATACGCTTGCAATCAGGAGTCTTGATCTTAAAACGCTGAAAAAAGCTCTTTCCACTCTGAGTGAGAAGGAATATGAAGTAATAGAAAAAATGTTTCTGGTTCCAAATCCAATGACAGAACGTGAGCTTGCAGCACTGTTAAATGTTTCTCAACCAGCAATCCACAAAAGGAAAAATTCCGCCTTTAAGAAAATAAAAAATTTTTTTAAGAAAAATTAAAAAACAGGTTATCAAATCTCAAAAAAGTGTGGAATAGAGGATTAGAGGGGTAAAACAGCTCCTCTATCAAACACACAATTTCAGCACCTTGAAAATTGAATATCAACATATCCTTTACGTTCCTTCTGCTGCCGGTAATACGGCAAGCTACGAAAGCAGGGCTACTGTGGGCATCCGTTCGCCGCAGCCTGTTAGTCTTTGACATCACGGTGCCACCGTGACGAGCGATGACATGCAGAAGAAATAATGATACTTGCGTCCCGTCCCAAGTCGAGCGAGAAAAGACCGTCACAACTAAGGAGGGCGTCCGCGGG